>NZ_JBSGJD010000099.1:0-31053 GCF_053605405.1 Amycolatopsis sp. NPDC003861 | reverse complement strand
GGTAAAGCAGGTTAGAACCCGCTTTACCACTCACGACAAGCCGCGGCAGACCGCCTTTCCGGCGCCGCGATCGACCCCCCGGGGTCAGCTCTTGGCCGCGACGCCCTGGCGCGCCCGCAGGTCGAGCTCGATCTGCTCCAGCGTGCGGCCCTTCGTCTCCGGCACCAGCCACTTGGTCAGTACGAACAGCACCACGTTCACCCCGGCGAAGAGGAACATCGAGCCGCCGATGCCGAGGGACTTCGGGTCGGAGATGATCGGGAACACCGCGCTCACGATGCCCGTCGCCGCCCAGAGGACCACGCTGCTGACGCCCATGCCCGTGGCCCGGTACTTCAGCGGGAACACCTCGGACATCATCACCCAGACGACCGCGCCCCAGCCGAGCTCGTAGCCGACCAGGTACAGCACCATCATCACCAGCATCAGCAGGCCGCGCGTGCCGGTGTCGTGGACGTTCAGCACCACCAGGCCGGCCGCCACCAGCGTGAGCACCATGATGACGTTGCCGATGAGCAGCAGCGGCTTGCGGCCCCAGCGGTCCACCACGAACACGACCCACGCGGTGAAGAGGAACTTCGTGACACCCAGCAGCACGCCGGACAGCAGCGCGGCCTGCGTCGCGAACCCGAGGCCGATGAGCATCGTCGGGAAGTACGCGTTGATGGCGTTGACCCCGCTGAACTGCTGGCCGATCGCGAGCAGCAGGGCCACCACGAGCATCGGCCGGACGAACCCGGAGAACAGGTCGCGGATCCGCGGCTTCTCTTCGGTGTCGAGCCGGATCACCTCGTGGATGGTGGCGATCTCCTCGTCGAGGTTCACCGCGTTGCCGTGCGCGCTGGCCAGCACCCGCCGGGCCTCGTCCTCCTGGCCGTTCTTGACCAGCCAGCGCGGCGTCTCCGGCAGGAACACCAGCCCGACCAGCAGGACCACCGCGGGCACGATCGCACCGGCGAACATCCAGCGCCACGCCGAGATCGGGCCGAGCCAGTAGCTGACCAGGAACGCGATCAGGATGCCCAGCACGATGAAGATCTGGTTGAGCGCACCCATCGCGCCCCGCCACTTCGCCGGCGCCAGTTCGGACAG
The DNA here is from genome assembly GCF_053605405.1 of Amycolatopsis sp. NPDC003861. Lineage (NCBI taxonomy): Bacteria > Bacillati > Actinomycetota > Actinomycetes > Pseudonocardiales > Pseudonocardiaceae > Amycolatopsis > Amycolatopsis sp. NPDC003861. The sequence goes on along the minus strand of NZ_JBSGJD010000099.1, from coordinate 29,961 downwards.
GTACGTCGGGACGGTCGACGACGAAAGGCCGATCCCCAGCCCGATGATCAGCCGCGAGAGCACCAGCAGCACGAACGTCGGCGAGAAGCTCGCCGCCAGCGTGCCGACGATGACGATGCCCGCGGCGACCATGATCGTGCGGCGCCGGCCGAGGGCTTCGTTGGTGCGGCTGGACAACAGCGCGCCGACGATCGCGCCGACCGACAGGCTGGCGGTGATCACGCCCTTGTCCCAGCTGGTCAGTGCCCACAGTTTCCCGATGAACGGGAGCACCCCGGAAATGACACCGAGGTCGTAACCGAACAGGATGCCGCCGAGCGCGCCGAAGAAGTACAACGTGGTCCGCCCGATGTGCCGCGCCGGGGCTGCTTGCGTCATTGCCGGGTCGCCTCTTTCGTAGGTCCAGTCCAGCCAGCGGCACCACACTCACACGCCGGAAAATGGCGGGCAAGAAGATCCGTGATAACAATTCAGAAACCTGATCGACGTTCACGTATGTGATTCCGGCATATCCGGCGCCACCCCCCGCAAAATCCACTGTGGACAGTGTCCGTCGCCGAAATCGTCGAACGCTTTACAACGCTCCGAACGCTGGTTTACCTTCCCTCTGGAAGCGCTCCCAGAGTGTGGAGGCCACAGTGCACAACGTCGTGCCAGCAACGCATTCCCCGTCCAGGTTCCGCTCGGCGAGACGGCTGCTCGGCGGTGCGCTCGCCGTGCTCGTGCCGGTCGCCGTCGCGGTCACCGTCGGCGCGCCGGCCTCCCCGGCCGCACCGGCGGCCACCACGTGGCGCAACGCCGAAATCGCCGGTGGCGGGTTCGTCCCCGGCATCGTCTTCAACCAGACCGAGCCCGGGCTCGTCTACGCGCGCACCGACATCGGCGGGGCGTACCGGTGGAACACCGCCACCGGCCGCTGGCTCCCGCTGCTGGACTCGGTCGGCTGGACCGACTGGGGCCACAACGGCGTCGTCAGCCTGGCCACCGATGCCGTCGACCCGGACCGGGTCTACGTCGCCGCCGGGATGTACACCAACAGCTGGGACCCGAACAACGGCGCGATCCTCCGTTCGGCCGACCGCGGCGCGACCTGGCAGGCATCCGCGCTGCCGTTCAAGCTCGGCGGCAACATGCCCGGCCGCGGCATGGGCGAGCGGCTCGCGATCGACCCCAACCGCAACAGCGTCCTCTACCTCGGCGCGCCGAGCGGCAACGGCCTCTGGCGCAGCACCGACTCCGGTGTCACCTGGGCGAAGGTGACCAGCTTCCCCAACCCCGGCAACTACGCGCCGGACCCGAGCGACACCACGGGGTACTCCAGCGACATCGAAGGCGTCACCTGGGTGACGTTCGACCCCACGACCGGCACCCGCGGCAGCACCACGCAGACGATCTACGCCGGGGTGGCCGACAAGCAGAACACCGTCTACCGCAGCACCGACGGCGGCACCACGTGGGCGCGGCTGGCCGGCCAGCCCACCGGGTTCCTGGCGCACAAGGGCGTCCTCGACAGCGCCGGCGGCTACCTCTACCTGGCGACCAGCGACACCGGCGGCCCCTACGACGGCGCGAAGGGCGACGTCTGGAAGTACGCCACGAAGACCGGCACCTGGACGCGGATCAGCCCGATTCCTTCCGACAGCAGCGACGACTACTTCGGCTACAGCGGGCTGACGATCGACCGGCAGCACCCGAACACGCTGATGGTCGCCACCCAGGTGTCGTGGTGGCCGGACGTCATCTTCTTCCGCAGCACCGACGGTGGGGCCACCTGGACCCGGATCTGGGACTTCAGCAGTTACCCCGACCGGTCGCTGCGCTACACCCAGGACATCTCCTCGGTGCCGTGGCTGACCTTCGGCACCCAGCCCGCTCCCCCGGTGCCCTCGCCGAAGCTCGGCTGGATGACCGAGTCGGTGGAGATCGACCCGTTCGACTCCAACCACCTGCTCTACGGCACCGGCGCGACCATCTACGGCACGTCCGACCTGACGAAGTGGGACAGCGGCGGGAAGATCACCCTCAAGCCGGTCGTCGGCGGGCTCGAGGAGACGGCGGTGCTCGACCTGATCAGCCCACCCTCGGGCGCCCCCCTGCTCTCGGGCCTCGGCGACATCGGCGGGTTCCGGCACGACAGCCTCGACGCCGTCCCGGCCACCATGTACACGCAGCCGGTGTTCACCACGACCACCAGCCTCGACTACGCCGAACTGTCGCCGGCGACGATCGTGCGGGCCGGCACGCTCGACCGGTCCGCGCGGCCGAACGACAACCGGATCGCCTTCTCCACCGACGGCGGCAAGAACTGGTTCCAGGGCGCCGAGCCGGGCGGCAACGCCAGCGGCGGCACGGTGGCCGCGGCCGCCGACGGCAGCCGGTTCGTCTGGAGCCCGGACGGCGCGAACGTCAGCTACTCGGTGGGCTTCGGCTCGTCGTGGACGGCGTCGGCGGGCATCCCGGCGGGCGCGGTGGTCGAGTCGGACCGGGTCGACCCGAAGCGGTTCTACGGGTTCGCGGCGGGCAAGTTCTACGTCAGCACCGACGGCGGCGCGAAGTTCACCGCGACCGCGGCCACCGGGCTGCCGTCCGGCTCGGCGCACTTCAAGGCGATGCCGGGCGTGGCCGGGGACGTCTGGCTGGCCGGCGGCTCCGGCACGGCGTACGGCCTGTGGCACTCGACCGACTCCGGAGCGTCCTTCACGAAGCTGGCGAACGTCGCCGAAGCCGACAACATCGGGTTCGGCAAGGCCGCACCCGGCCGGACGTATGCGACGTTGTACACGATCGCCGAGATCGGCGGGGTGCGCGGGATCTTCCGTTCCGACAACGCCGGAGGGTCGTGGACGCGGATCAACGACGACCAGCACCAGTACGGCAACATCGGGGCGGCGCTGACCGGCGACCCGCGGGTGTACGGCCGGGTGTACGTGGGCACGAACGGCCGGGGCGTGATCATCGGCGAGTCCGGGGGCAGCGAGCCGCCGCCTCCGACGAGCACCACGCCGACGACCACCACGCCGACGACCACCACGACCACTCCCACCACGACTCCGACGACGACCACGACTCCGGTGCCGTCGGGTTCCTGCACGGCGGCCTACACGGTGACCAACCAGTGGCAGGGCGGCTTCCAAGCCTCGGTGAAGCTGGGCAACACCGGCCCGGCGGCGGTGACGGGCTGGACGGCGACGTGGACCTTCGCCGACGGCCAGCGGGTGACCCAGGCGTGGAACGCGCAGGTCACCCAGACCGGCGCGGCGGTGACGGCCCTGGACGCGGGCTGGAACAAGACCATCCCGCCGGGCGGGAGCGCGGAGTTCGGCTTCACCGGGAGTTCGGGGATGGTGAACTCCCGGCCGGGCGCGATTTCGCTCAACGGCCGGTCCTGCACGACGTCCTGAGCCGGTGCCGCGAATGACTCATCCGTGACCTCGGAGGTCACGGATGAGTACCTTCCGTCGCGCGGGCGAAGGGGGTTTCAACCCACCCCCAGGCGGTTGAAACCCCCTCCCCGCGCCCCCAGTCCCGGGCAACCGCCCGAGCAGCCGCAGCCTGCTCGGGCGATGTCCCCGGTGATGTCCACTCTTCCTGGTGCCGATGGCAACCGCCATTCCTGCCCAAAGGGGACTTTTTCGCTGGCCCACAGCCCCGCTGACCTGCGAAAACGGGGCTCACGGGTAGCGAAAATACCCACCCGGGCCGGCAAAACTTACCCGGCGGACAGCGGCGGCTCAGGCGCTCTCCAGCACGACCTTCCCGAGGTGGGTCCCGGACTCCAGGTGCTTGAGCGCCTCGGCCACCTCGTCGAAGGCGAACCGGCGGTCGACGACCGGCCGCAGCCCGGTCCGCTCGATCGCGGTGTTCATCGCCTGGAACGTCTCGCGGGAGGCGTTGGTGAGGCCGCGCAGGGTCAGTTGCTTGACCAGCACCAGGATCGGGTCCGCGCCGCCTTCGTGGGTCAGGACGCCGGCGACGCTGACGTGGCCGCCGTACCGCGCGGCGAGCATCGACTGGCCGATCGTGCCGCCGCCGCCCACGTCGACGACGTGGTCGACACCGCCGCCGGTCAGCTCCGCCACCGCGGCACCCCACTCCGGGGTGGTCGCGTGGTTGAGCGTCTCCGCGGCCCCGAGCGCGCGCAGCCGCTCCAGCTTCTCGTCCGAGCTCGACGTCGAGACGACGTGGGCGCCGCCGAGCGCGGCGAACTGCAGCGCGAACGTCGACAGGCCACCGCTGCCCAGGGTGAGCACGGTCTGCCCCGGCGTCAGCCGGCCTTCCTCGACGACCGCCCGCCACGCCGTCACGCCGGCGCTGGGCAGCGTGGCGGCTTCGGCGTAGTCCAGGTGCGCGGGCACGGCTACCAGGGCGTCCTCGGCGAAGACGGCGTACTCCGCGAGCACGCCGTCGAGCGTGCCGCCCAGGTCGTCCGCGGTCTTCTCCGGCGTGCCGGGCCCGGCCAGCCAGTCCGGGAAGTAGGTCGCCGCCACCCGGTCACCCGCGGTCCAGGCCGCCACCCCGGCCCCGACCGCGACGACCTCGCCCGCGCCGTCGGACAGCGGGATCACGTCCGGCTTCACCGGCTTCGGGTAGAACCCCTTGAGGATCATCAGGTCACGGGCGTTGAGCGCCCACCCGCGCATGCGGACCAGGACCTGCCCGGGACCGGGTTCGGGCACGTCACGCTCGCCGAGGACGAGCCCGGCGCCGGGACGGGGCAGGGAAAAGAACTTCACAGCGGCTCCAAGAGGTCGGCAACACTCATCGACGAGGCCAGTGTGTCGAAGCCGCGAGCTCGCCGTCGACGGTGGCCAGCAGTTCCGGGGTCAGTCCGGTGAGCGACGTGGCGAAGTGGCGGACGCCGTAGGAGGCCATGAACTCCCGCTGCCGCGCGTGGGCGGGGCTCGACGGGAACCCCACGAACCCGGCGCCGTGCGCGCGGGCGTCCTCGGCCACCCGGCTGACGTCGTCGACGAACACGATCTCGTCGAACCCGACGCCGAGCACGGTCCGCGTGATGTGGTCGACCCCCGGCCGGTGCTCGTTGATGCTCACGTAGGGCACCTCGGGGTCCAGCAGGTCCACGAAGTCGCCGAGGTGGTGGTCGAAGGTGTGCTCGCGGGTGCGGCCGCCGTAGCAGACCAGCCGCACCGGCAGCTTCGACAGGGCCGTCAGGCAGTCCCGCGCGCCTTCGGCCACCCGGATCGGGTGCTCGGCCAGGTAGTCCTGCCGCGCGGCCCACAGCTGCTTCAGCGTCTCCTCGGCCGGCTGGTCCAGACCGCACAGCGCGGTCACCTTTTCGGCGACGACGATGTCGCGCAACCCGATGACGTCCCGCTCGGCCGCGGCGTCGTACACCCCGCCGTGCTCGGTGACGAACCGGGCGAGCATGGCCAGGTAGGTGTCGTCGATGAGCACGCCGTCGCAGTCGAGCGCGACGACGCGCAGCTTGTCGAAGCCGCTCACCGCTGCGCGAACACTTCGCGTGCGGCCGCGATGGCGTTGAGCGCGGCCGGGAAGCCGCAATAGAACGCCAGGTGCAGCACGGTCTCCACGACCTCCTGCTCGGTGCCGCCGACGTTGAGCAGCCCGTGGATGTGCACCTTCAGTTGCGGCAGCGCGGTGCCCAGCGCGACGCACGCGGCGATCGTGACGATCTCGCGGTGGCGCAGGCTCAGGTGCGGGCGGGAGTAGATCTCGCCGAAGGTGAATTCGACGATGTAGGTGGCCAGGTCGGGGGCGATGTCCCGCAGCGCGTCGGCGACCCGCTCCCCCGCCTCGCCGTCGACGGCCTTCATCGCCGCCAGGCCGCGCTCGTAGCGGTCCTCGATGCCCGCCCAGGGCAGGTCGGCGGCCTCCTCGGGCCGCTCCTCCTCCGGCAGCCCCTCGAAGGCCGCCTTGAGCGCCGTCAGGGCGTTGAGCGTGGCCGGGAACCCGGCGAACGAGCTGACGTGGATCACCGCTTCGATGAGCTGGCGGCGGGTGCAGCCGACGTTGAGCGCGGCCTTGGCGTGGAACTGCAGCTGCGACCCCGCGTAGCCGAGCGCGGTGAGCGCGGCGACCGTGGCCAGCTGCCGTTCCGGCAGCGGCAGGCCGGGCCGGTGGTAGACGTCGCCGTAGATGAACCCCACGCACTGCTCGCCGAACTCGGCCTCCCCGATGCTCTCGAACAGGTCCAGCACGGCCGGCCGGTCGGCCCCGCCGAGCTGCTGGATGAGTTTCAGGCCCTGGGCGAAGGACGCGGAGCGGTCCTGCTGCTGCAGGTCGGACATCGTGAAGTGGTTTCCCTTCCGGAGTGACGGCTCACCCGAGATAGGCCCGGGTGGCCTGGTCGGCCTTGCGGCGTTCGAGGGTGCCGACGCGGCCCTGCGCGATCATCGAGTACTCGATGCCGGCGGTGGCCACGGTCCGGCCGTGCTGGCGCACCGACGTCGTGGCGCGGAACTTGAGGTTGGTCTCCCGGTCGAGGTCGGCTTCGACGATCAGCGACTCGACCGTGGCCGGCAGCGGGAACAGGAAGTCCTGGAAGGACAGGTCGATCCGCTTCCACACCCCGGCGTACGCGGCCGGGGCGAGACCGGGCCGGACCGCGGTCTCGAACTGCGCGATGCAGATCTGGCGCATCGCCTCGATGATCACGATGCCCTGCACGTGCTCGCCGGTGTGGTGGTCGAGGACGAGTTCGTTGTCCCGGTGGATCCGCAGCTCGGCGCGGCAGTGCGTGGGCGCGGGGCTGTGCACGCCGGCGAGCAGGACGTTCTCCGGCCGGTCCTTGTGGACGACGATCGGCGGCTCGTGCGGCAGCCGGAACGCCTCCGGATCGGCGAGGCACAGGGCGCCCTCGCTCTTGTCGCACGCGGCCTGGAGCAGGTCGCCGTCGGTCGCGTCGATGCCCTGGCCGAAGTGGACGACCCAGCGGCAGTCCGGCGGTGTGGGACCGCCGGTACCGAGCAGGGCCAGCAGGCCGGACAGGGTGAACACCCGGTCGTCGCGGGCGAACTGCGCGAAGCGGTCGGCCACCACGACGACGTCCCGCTGCTGGTCGAACGTCCGGCCCTCCTCGCACGGCAGTTGCGGGCACGAGGAATCGTGCGGTGCCACTTCGGGCGCCTCCGTCCGGGTTTGCTCAGGGGTCACGGCCGCGCCGAGGCGTGGGCGTCCAGGAGTGCTTCGGCGAGGTTGCGGGCCGTCGTGGCCGAACGCCAGCGCGGCCCGGACAGCTCGGTGGCCATCACCTTCAGCATGGCGCGCACCATGTCCGGCTGTTTACCCACCCCCGCGTCGAGCAGCGGCTCCACCTGTGCGGCGGCGCCGTCGAGGTCGTCGAGCTGCAGGTGGGCGCGGCCGGTGTCGATCCGGATCATCGGATCCATGGCTTCCCAGCGGTTCTCCAGCGACAGCTTCTCGAAGGCCTCGCGGGCGGTGGTGAACTCGCGCAGCGCGGCGGCGGCCTGCCCGACCGAAAGCAGCGAGTTGCCGGCCATGTAGTGACGCCGGTCCTTCGTGATGTTGAAGAAGCTGTCCTCGCCGCCGGCCCCGAGGTCCGGGTCCTCGATGGCCGTCCAGCGCGCGATCGCGTCCAGCACCTGCCGCTCGGCCTGCACCGACGACCAGCCGCGCGCCTCGGCGAGGATCAGCGGGGCGTCGGTGAGACGCCCGGCGGCGTGGTAGTTGAGCCCGTCGGCGGCCAGTTTCGCGGACTCGATGCCGTTCCCGGCCCAGAACGCCACCCGCGCCTGCGACGTGCGCACCCAGCGCCGGGCGAGGAAGTCGTCGGCGTACTGGGTGTAGAGCCAGGCGGCGGAGTTCAGCTCGCGCGAGAGCCGGTAGCGGCCGAGGTCACCGGCGATCCAGGCCATCATCGCGCTCGTCTTCGCCCCGATGAGCAGGAGGTCTTGCGTCTGCTTCGGGCGTTGCCTGCCCTTCAGCAGGGACGCGGTCCGTTCCTCGATCACGGCGAGCTGCCCGAGGATCGAATCGGGCGCGGTGCGGGTGTAGGCGTCACCCAGGAAGTCCAGGTCCGACCACAGGTCGTCGAGCTGGACGTCGTCCACGTTGGTCTTGGTGAGCAGGATGGCGTCGCCCAGGGCGCCGGCGCCGATCTCCTCGTCGGTCCGGGCTTCGGCGCGGGTTCCGGTGAGGAGGCCGGCCGGCGGCGCCGCGGGCTCGGGCGAGGCGACGGTGGGCTGCAGGTCGGCGTGGTACTCGGCGAGGTCCTTGGCCGGCAGCTGCTCGAGGTCCTGCAGCCCCAGCAGGCACTTCCAGCCGGTGCCGTAGACCTGGGCCAGCACCCGCAGCGCGGCGACGGTGGGCCGGACGCCGCGGTCGGGCCACTGCTCGTACTCCCAGATCCGCGTGCCGCGCATGCCCGCGCGGGGGTCTCCGGTGACGGCGTTGTACTGGTGCGCCGCGACGTCGAGCGAGAGCTCGGACGCCAGCCGCCACGCGGTGCGCGGCGGGATCCGGCATTCGACGATCAGGTTCTTCGCGACCTGGGCCGGGATCGCCTCTTCGGGGAAACCCAAGGCGGTCAGCCGCTCGCGCAGTTGCGCGCGATACGGCTTACTCCCAGGTTTGGCCTGTCGACTCATCGTTCATCCAACGATTTCCGGAGTACGGGGGCACGGCGACGACCTTACCGCAGGGTCAGCTCGGGGGCGCAGGTCGTCGGCGGGCCGGGAACCGTGTGATTCGCGAGAAGTTGAAGATGCAACAAGGGTTTCCGGTCGCCCGGCCTCGGCAGACAACCTGAGAGCGCTCCCATTTTTTGTGTCCCGATGGCGTTTTCGCGATCTTGGCGCGGATTTTCGAATTCCACCCCAACGGAGGTGTCCGGCGCCACCTCCCGGTGGCGCAGTGCGACCGGGACAAGTACTGCACGCCAACGGGTTCGGCCGTTCAGGAGCGTTCAGTGAGGACACCGCGGGTCCCGGCTGCGGAAAACGGACCACCGGATCGACCCGCAGCCGGGTCGCTCTTTACAAGCACGACACGCCGGGGTTACCTTTCCGGCGGCTGGAAGCGCTCCCATGCCAGGTCGCCTCGCCAGAACGCGGCCACCACCCAGGGGCGTCGTGGTGCAAGCCACGACGCCCCTGTCCGCGTCCCCACGAGGAGCCACCCCATGAACAGGTTCGCCGGTGCACTGGCCGCGCTCTGCCTCGCCGCGGCGGGCACCACCGCGGTCCTCGTGGCCGGGCCGGCCACCGCCGCCCCCGCGTGCTCGGTCGCCTACCGCGTCAACCAGTGGCAGACCGGCTACACGGCCGAGATCGCGGTGACCAACGGCGCCACCGCGCTCTCGTCCTGGACGCTCACCTGGCACTACGCCGGGAACCAGGCGGTCACGTCGGCCTGGAACGCGACCGTCCGCCAGACCGGGACGGCGGTCACCGCGCAGAACCTCGCCTACAACGGGTCGGTGCCCGCGGGCGGCACGGTCTCCTTCGGCCTCCAGGGCACCTACAGCGGGACCAACGACACGCCGGCGGACTTCGCGCTCAACGGCGTCTCGTGCGGCGACCCCGCACCCCCGACGTCGACGACGCCGACCACCCCGACCACACCGACGACGCCGACCACCACTCCCACCACCACGACTTCCGGGCCGCCGCCCGCCGGCTGCTCGGGCGCCACGCTCTGCGACGACTTCGAGCAGCAGACGGGCAGCACCCCGGGTGGCCGCTGGACCGTCGGCGCGGCCAACTGCACGGGCACCGGCACGGTCGCCGTCGACACGGCGGTCGCGCATTCGGGTAGCCGGTCGGTCAAGGTCACCGGCCAGGGCGGCTACTGCAACCACGCCTTCCTCGGCACCGGCCTCACCGGCACCGGCCCGCTGTTCGGGCGGTTCTGGGTCCGGCACACGACCCCGCTGCCCACCGGGCACGTGGCCTTCATGGCCCTGCGCGACACCGCCGACGGCGGCCGCGACCTGCGGGCGGGCGGCCAGAACAAGGCCCTGCAGTGGAACCGCGAGTCCGACGACGCCACGCTGCCCGCCCAGAGCCCGGCCGGGGTGGCCCAGAGCGTCCCCTTGGCGACGGGCACGTGGTCGTGCTTCGAGTTCGAAGTCGACGGCTCGGCGGGCCGGCTCCGGACGTGGCTGAACTCCGCGGAGGTGCCGGGCCTGGTGGTCGACGGCGTGCCGACCCAGGACATCGACCAGCAGTGGCTCGCGAAGTCCTGGCACCCGGCGCTGACCGACCTGCGCCTGGGCTGGGAGAGCTACGCGGGCGACGCCGACACGCTGTGGTTCGACGACGTGGCCGTGGGCAGCTCCCGGATCGGCTGCTGAGTGCGCCGGCTACCGGCCCAGGGCACGCTCGATCCCGGCCAGCTCCTCGTCCGTGAACTCCAGGTTCGCGGTCGCCGCGACCGTGTTCTCCAGCTGCGCGACGCTGCTCGCCCCGATCAGCGCCGACGTGACCCGCCCGCGCCGCAGCACCCACGCGATCGCCAGCTGTGCGAGCGTCTGACCACGCCCCTTGGCGATCTCGTTCAGTGCCCGGATGGTGGCCAGCGTGTCGTCGGTCAGCCGGTCGGTGGTGAGGAACGGGCTGGCGCCCGCCGCCCGGGAGTCGGCCGGGATGCCGTCCAGGTAGCGGTCGGTCAGCAGGCCCTGGCTCAACGGCGAATAGGCGATCGAGCCGACGCCGTGCGCGTCCAGGGTGTCCAGGAGGCCGTCCTCCACCCAGCGATCGAGCATCGAATAGCGCGGCTGGTGGATCAGCAGCGGCGTCCCGAGCTCCCGCAACGCCGCGAGCGCCGCCTCGGTCTGCTCCGGCGAGTAGTTCGAGATGCCCGCGTACAGCGCCTTGCCCGAACGCACCGCCGTGTCGAGCGCGCCCATCGTCTCCTCGATCGGCGTGTCCGGGTCGGGGCGGTGCGAGTAGAAGATGTCGAAGTGGTCCAGGCCGGTGCGGGCCAGGCTCCGGTCGAGGCTCGCCAGGAGGTTCTTGCGCGAGCCCCATTCGCCGTACGGGCCGTCCCACATCAGGTAGCCCGCCTTGGACGACACCAGGATCTCGTCGCGGTACGGGCGGAAGTCGGCCGCGAAGTGGCGCCCGAAGTTGGTCTCGGCCGAGCCGGGCGGCGGGCCGTAGTTGTTGGCCAGGTCGAAGTGCGTCACCCCGAGGTCGAACGCCCGGCGCAGCACCGCCCGCTGGACGTCGAGGGGCTGGTCGTCCCCGAAGTTGTGCCACAGGCCGAGCGACACGGCGGGCAGCTTCAGCCCGCTGCGCCCGGCCCGCCGGTACGGCAGGTCCGCGTACCGGTCTTCGGCCGCGACGAAAGGCGACATGGTGCTCCTTCTCAGAGGGGGACGGCGAACGCAGTCTAAACGCGCGGCAGCAGCGCGCCGGCGAACGACGCCGCCGGCGGCAGTCCGGGCAGCAGGGTCGCCTGGTAGGCGTGGTAGACGTCCGGTTTGCCGGCCCACACCGTCGCGGCGGGCCGGTTGTCCGGGTCGAGTTCGTGGTGCCACGAACCGAGTTCGCGGTCGACGAAGCAGGCTTCGGCGTGCGCGCACCACTGCTCGAACCGGGCGAGGTACGCCGGGTCGCCGGTCTCCTGGTGCAGCGTCCACGCCGCGGCCATCGCCTCGGTCACCACCCAGTGCAGCCGGGTGCGCACCACCGGCGTGCCGGCGAAGTCGGTCGTGTAGACGAACCCCGGCCGCCCGTCCACGGCCCAGCCGTACCGGACGGCCGCGTCGAACAGCGCGCTCGCGTCGGGCACCAGCCACGCCGGGGCGGTGTCGCCGAGCGCGCGTCCGAGGTGGACGGCCAGCCGCGCCCACTCGAAGAGGTGCCCGATGGTCGCGCCGAACGGGCGGAACGGGTGGGCGGGTTCGGCGCGGTTGAACTCGAGCCGGACGCACCAGTCCGGGTCGAAGTGTTCCGGGAGCAGCCAGCCGTGCGCGCGGGCCTCGCCGTGGATCAGCCGCTCCACAATGGACAGCGCCCGGGTGGCCCACACCGGGTCGCCGGTGACGTCGGCGGCGGCGAGGAAGGCCTCCACGGTGTGCATGTTGGCGTTGGCGCCGCGGTAGTCCTCCAGGCGCGTCCAGCCGCGGTCCCAGACGTCGGCGACGAGCCCGGCCCCCGGTTCCCAGAACCGGCGTTCGACGGTTTCCAGGGCCTCGGCCAGCAGCGGCCGCGCGCCTTCGGCACCGGCGGCGGTCGCGCTCGCGGCCGCCAGCACGACGAACGCGTGCTCGTAGGCCCGCTTCTCGGCCAACGCCGTCGAGGCGTACCAGCCGCCGTGCCCGGCGTCCCGCAGCGGGCCGGTGAGCGCCGCGACGCCGTGCGCGACCTGCTCGCCGGTGTCCGCGCCCTGCAGCGAGGCGAGCGCGAAGACGTGCGTCATCCGGCAGGTGATCCAGGTCTCGACGGGCCGGTCGAGCACCGGCCGCCCGGTGTCGTCGAGCCAGGCGAACCCGCCGTCCGGGTGCGCCGCGCCGCGGGCGAATCCGAGCAGCCGGGCGGGTTCGGCCCGCACCCAGGCGGGAACCGAAGACGGACTGTCCACTCTCTGCCTTTCTCCACGGGCCCGCCCTGGTCGAGGAGCCTCCGTCAAGGTAGGCCAAGGCCCTTGCCCCGGCCATCGCGGGCTGTTCCGGAAGTGACCGCCGCCGCGTATCCTGACCTTGGAAGCGCTCCCAGTCTTCGACGCACGCAACCCAATGAAGGGACTGACGTGACCAGGAGACGAAGTACCATCCTCGCCGCCGTCACCGTGCTGCTGGCGAGCCTGACCGCCATCCTGCTCAGCACCGGCACGGCCGAGGCGCACGGCGCCATGATGAAACCGGGCAGCCGGACCTTCCTGTGCTGGCAGGACGGGCTCAGCTCGACCGGCGAGATCAAGCCCCAGAACCCGGCCTGCGCGGCCGCCGTCGGGGTCAGCGGGGCCAACTCGCTGTACAACTGGTTCGGCGTGCTGCGCTCGGACGGCGCCGGACGCACGCGCGGGTTCATCCCGGACGGGAAGCTGTGCTCCGGCGGGAACACGGGCTACGCGGGCTTCGACGGGGTCGGCAACTGGCCGCTGACCCACCTGACCGCCGGCGCCCAGTTCGACTTCTCGTACAACGCGTGGGCCGCCCACCCGGGCTGGTTCTACACCTACGTGACGAAGGACGGCTGGAACCCGAACCAGCCGCTCACCTGGGACTCGCTGGAGGACACGCCGTTCCTGACGGTGGACCACCCGCCGGTGACCGGCCAGGTCGGCACGGTGGAGGGCCAGTACAAGTGGAGCGGCGCCCTGCCGACGAACAAGTCCGGCCGGCACATCATCTACTCGGTGTGGAAGCGCTCGGACAGCGCGGAAACGTTCTACGGCTGCTCGGACGTCACCTTCGACGGCGGGCACGGCGAGGTCACCGGCGTGAAGGACCCGGGCACGGGCCCGACGACCACCACGCCCACGACCCCGACGACGCCCACCACGCCGACCACGCCGACGACCCCCACGACACCGACGACCACGACGACGTCGATGCCGCAGGGCTCGTGCATGGCGATGTACGAGATCACCAACACCTGGAGCGGCGGCTACCAGGCCACGGTGACGGTGATGAACCACAGCACGAGGGCGTACACGAGCTGGCAGGCGGGCTGGACACTGCCCGCGGGCCAGACCGTCGCCAGCGTGTGGAACGGCACGCTGAACCAGTCCGGTTCGGCGGTCACGGTCCGCAACGCCAACTGGAACGGCACCGTGGCGGCCGACGGCACGACCACGTTCGGCCTGGTCGTCAACACGACGGGAGGGAACGCGGCCCCGTCGCCGACGTGCCAGGGCACCTGAGCCGTCCGGAGTGGACGGACAGCCGGGAAGGCCGCTTCGGGAACGTCCCCGAAGCGGCCTTCACGCGTTCGCCGGACCGGTGCTCCCCCGCGTGATCAGCCGCGGCCGGGACGTCTGCACATCGCCGGTCCGCTCCCCCGCCAGCACGTCCCGCAGCACCGAAGCCGCCAGCGAGCCGAGCTCGGCCAGCGGCCGGCGGATCGCCGTCAGCGCCGGCCGGACCAGCCGGCACAACGGCGTGTCGTCCCACGACACCACCGAGAGGTCCCTCGGCACCGCGAGGCCGAGCTCCCGCGCGGCGGCGAGCGCGGCCACCGCGAGGTCGTCGGTGTCGCACAGCAGCGCAGTGGGCCGGGGGCGCTCCGCCAGCACGCGGCGGACCGCGTCGGCCGACGGTTCCGGGTGGACGGTCCCCGGGTGCGGCAGGCCCGTCGCCGCCGTGGTGAACGCCCTCCGGCGCGCCGCCGGGTCGGCGAACACCGCCGCGCCCGCGATCCGGACCACGTGCCGGTGGCCCAGGGCCGCGAGGTAGGCCAGCGCCTCCGCGGCCCCCGTCACGTCGTCCACGAGCACCGACGGCACGCCCGGCACCCCGCCCGGCCCGCCGAGCACCACCGCCGGCAGGCCGATCCGGACCAGCTCGGCCGCGCAGCCCGGCTCGGTGAGCAGCACGCCGTCGACCCTCCGCTCGGCGCGCCAGCGGCGGTAGATGGCCAGCGCGGCTTCGCGGCCGGGGGCCACCTGCAGCAGCAGCTCGCCCTCGAAGCCGTCGAGCAGGGCCGGGACGAACTCCTCCAGGGACCGGTCGAGCACCAGGCCGAGCGCCCCGGACCGGCCGCCGGACAGGGCCCGCGCGGTGCTGCTCGGCGCCCACCCGAGCTCCCGGGCGATCTCGGTGATCCGCCGCCGGGTGGCCTCCGAGACGCCGGGCCGGCCGTTCAGGGCGTAGGAGACCGCGCCCTTGGAGACGCCGGCCTCCCTCGCGATGTCGGTGATCGTCGGACGCTTCATCGCACCCTCTCTCCACCCCGGGACCCCGGGCACCACCTGCACCGGAGCCCGCGGTCCGTGTTCGCGCGGACACCCGCCGTCGCGCACCTTGACACCCGCGGCACCGGGAAACGAGACTCGCCCCGGGAGCGCTCCCAGCCAACGGGGGCATGGAGCGTGCCGTGGATGGGGAGTGCGCGCGCATGAGGCAGATCCGAAGATCGGCGGCCTTCGCCGCCGCCGTCGTCCTGCTCTTCCTGACCGGGGGCTGCGGACCGGCCACACCGGAGCGGATCACGCTCACCGTGGCGACCTTCGGCCAGTTCGGCTACGACGACCTGATCCCCGGCTACGAATTCACCCACCCCGGGCTCACCATCCGCCAGGTCCGGACCGAGCAGGGCGGACCGTACCACGAAGACCTGCTGAACAAGCTGCAGAAGAACCAGGAACTCGCCGACGTCCAGGCCGTCGAGGAGGGCCACCTCGCCGACGTGCTCGCCCACGCCGACAAGTTCGCCGACCTGGCCGAGGTCGGGCCGCCCGACGTCAAACCCGGCCGGTGGCTGGAGTGGAAGTACGAGGCGGGCCGCAGCAAGGACGGCAAGCTCGTCGGCTACGGCACGGACATCGGCCCGCTCGCCATGTGCTACCGCAAGGACCTGCTCGGAGCCGCCGGCCTGCCGACCGACCCGGGCTCGGTGAAGACGATGTTCGCCACCTGGGACAGCTACTTCAAGGCCGGCGAGAAGTACGTCAAGCGCTCGAAGGGCAAGCCGTGGTTCGACTCCGCGGCGCAGGTCTTCAACGCGAAGGTCAACCAGCTCCCGATCGGCTACCTCGACCGCGAGGACCACTCGACGCTGGAAACGAACACCGCGCTGCGGGACGCCTGGAACCAGGTGACGACCGCGGTGAAGCAGGGGCAGTCGGCCGGGCTCACCGCCTTCGCCGACGACGGCAACAACGGCCTGCGCACCGGCGCCTTCGCGACGAAGGTCTGTCCTTCGTGGATGCTCGGCGTCATCGAGCAGCAGGCCGGGGTCGGCAACGCGGGCAAGTGGGCGCTCACCGACGCCTTCCCCGACGGCGGCGGCAACTGGGGCGGGTCCTTCCTCACCGTGCCGGCCTCGAGCTCGCACCAGAAGGAAGCCGCCGCGCTCGCCGCCTGGCTGACCGCGCCGGAGCAGCAGCTGCACGCGTTCCGGGTGAGCGGGAACTTCCCCAGCCAGGTCGACGCCTTCACCTCGCCGGACCTGCTCAGCGAGATGAACGGCTACTTCGGCGCGACGCTGAGCGGCCAGATCTTCGTCGCCCAGGCCCGCAAGGTCGGCAAGCCGCAGTACAAGGGGCCGGGTGACGGCAAGATCCAGGAGACGGTGATCGCGCCGGCGCTCAAGGCGGTCGAGCAGGGCGCCGACCCCGCCGCCGTGTGGCAGCAGGTGCTCGTCGGGGTGCACCGGGTCGTTCCCTGACCGGAAACCCGCTCGCCGGAGGCCGCCGGGCCGGGCAGGCTGGGGACCGTGCTCACTCCCCTGCCCGAACCTTGGCGGCACCACACGATCCGGCACCCCGGCCCGGACGACCACCTCCCCGTGCTGGCCGTCCTCGACCGCTGGTGGGGCGGCCTCGGCGGCGAGGCGGGCTCCCGCCAGCGGGCGCTGCTGCTGCCGAAGCTGATGTTCCAGCACTTCACCGGCAGCAGCGTCCTGGTGACGGCGGACGAGCGGATCGTCGCGTTCCTGATCGGGTTCCTCTCGCCGTCGCGACCGGCCGAGAGCTACGTCCACTTCGTCGGAGTCGAGCCGGCCGAACGCGGCCGCGGCCTGGGCGCGGCGCTCTACGAGCGCTTCTTCGCCTACAGCGCCGCGCACGGGCGCTCGGTGGTCCGGGCGATCACGTCGCCGGAGAACAAGGGTTCGCACGCGTTCCACACCCGGATGGGGTTCGTCACCGAACCAGGGCCGAAGGAGTTCGAGGGGGTACCGGTCCAGCCCGACTACGACGGGCCGGGACTGGATCGGCTGAGCTTCCGCAAGGACCTCGGCTGAGCGGCCGAAGGGCAAGGCCGCGGGATCCGGCCCGGGGTCGCAGGAGGCCGCTGCGGACGCCGGGCCGGATCACGCTGTCCCGCCCGGCCGGTCAGGCGGCGCGGGCGGGACCGCGGCGAGCGGCCCGGCGGGACGGGCCGCTGCCACCGTGGTGGAGGCCGGACCGGGCGGCGGCTGCGCGGCACCGCCCGGTCCGGGGTCTTGACGAGCCCCGCTCCGGCCCGGCCGCCGCCCGGCTGCGTTTCCGCAGCCGCGCGGCAGCCGGCGTCCGGAGGAGTCTCACTGCACCGGCGGGTAGGCGTTCTGGACCAGTTCCTCGAACTGGGCTCCGAACCACTTGCCCGACAGCGGGGCGTTCGGCAGGGCACCGGTCAGGTTGCCGCCGTTGGCCTGCTGGGTGCCGTGGAAGGTCGGGTCGCACATCGGGTCCGCGCCCTTGCCTTCGTCGTTCGGGATCTGCTGGCTCGCGCCGTCGGACTCACCCGGCGGCTTGATCCAGACGTAGGCGTCGAAGTGCGCCTGCGGGGCCACCGTCGGCCGGACACCCAGGCCCGCACCGCTCTGGTTGCACCAGTTGCCGCGGTGCAGCCGCCGGTCGATCCGGCCCGAGTTCACGTAGGCGTCCACAGTGGATCCCGAAGCACCGCTCGGCCGCGCCGAGCCGCCCCAGCCGTTGCGGGAGGTGTCGACCAGCATGCCGATACCGCTCGGCAGGCCGGCCGCCACGAAGGCGTTGTACATCGCGGTGGCGAAGGGGACCTCCGCGAAGTACGGGTTCCACTGGTAGAACGTCGCCGACTTCAGCGCCTGGCCGCCCACGTTCAGGTTCGGGTCGGGCAGGTTCGGCTCGGTCAGCGGCGTGTAGTTCGCCGTGGAGCTGATGAAGCCGTCGATGCTGTTCACGCCGGCCGTGGTGCCCTGCAGGGTCTGCTTGACCAGGTTGACGAACGGCTGGAAGTTGCTGTCCCAGCCGAGCCACGCCGAGTGCGCGATGTCCAGGTAGTTGTAGACGTTGGAGATCGCGTGCAGCTTGTTCAGCGCGTACTGGATGCCCTGCGCGTACGCCCCGCTGGACTGCGCTTCCGCGCAGGTCGCCATCGAGGTGTTCGTGATCAGGTTCGGCAGCGAGTCCGGCTCGACGATCGCCACGATCCGCAGCGGCGCGTACTTCGCGTCGGACAGGATCGACGCGATCGGGTCGATGTACTCGCTCTTGTACCGGGCCAGCCCGTTCTGGGAGACCTTCAGCTCACCGTTGGACGCCAGCGCCGCGCAGTCGCGGTTGGGCAGGTCGTAGACGACGATCTGGATGGTCACCGGCGTGCCGCCGGACTGCTGGGCCAGCGCCGCGTCGAGGTGCCCGCGCAGGCCGCGCGCGCTCGACGTGCCCTCGATCGCCGCGATCCGGTCCAGCCAGACCGCGGTCGAGGTGTTGGCCACCTTGGCCATCTGGGCGCCGAGCGTGCCGCCCTTGGCCGCGGCCGCCGCGCTCACCTGGCTCGACCAGTCCGGGTTCACGTACCCCTTCGACCCGGAGTACGGGTTCTCCACGTGGGTCCCGGGCTGCGGCGTCGTGGTCACCGTCGTCGGGGTGGTGGGAGTGGTCGGGGTCGTCGGCGTGGTCGGGGTCGTCGGCGTGGTGGTCGGCGTCGTGGGTGTCGTGGTCGTCGGCGTGCCGTCGCAGTGGGCACCGTTGAGCGAGAACGACGTCGGGATGGCGTTGGTCCCCGAGTACGAGCCGTTGAAGCCGAAGCTGGCCGTGGCGTTCGAGCCCAGGTTGCCGCCCCACGACGGGTTCTTCGCGCTCACGTGCTTGCCGCTCTGGCTGAACGTGGCGCTCCAGCCCTGCTGCACCTGCTGGTTGCCGGCGAAGTCCCATTCGACGTTCCAGGACGAAACGGCGTCGCCCAGGTTGGTGACGGCGATGTTCGCGGTGAAGCCGGTGTCCCACTGGTTGACCGTGTAGGTGACCTTGCAGCCGGTGGCGGCGCCCGCCGGACTGCCCCCGGCCACCAGCAATCCGGCGGTCATCGCCGCCGCGGTCACCGAGGACGCCACGGCGAACCGTGACTTCCTCTTGGCGGACCAGAATTCACTCCTCATCGAGTGCGCTCCTTAATCGTTCCGTGGGTGGGTCAGGTGGTGCAGGCGGTCGCGCCGACGGCGAAGCCGCCCGGCGTGCCGGTCGAGGGGCCGGTGGCCTGGACGCCGATCGAGACCGACGCCCCGCCGGCCAGGTCGGGCGCCCAGGCGGGCGCCTGGGCGCTCGCCTGCTGCCCGGTCTGCGTGACGGTCGCGTTCCAGCCGCCGGTGAGCTGCGTGCCGGACGGCACGGTCCAGCCGAGCGCCCAGTTCTTCAGCGCCGAGCTGCCGGTGTTCTTCAGGGTCACGGTGGCGGTGAAGCCGCCCTGCCAGGTGTTGTCGACGTGGTAGGTGACCGCGCAGCTCGCCGCGGGCGGCGGGTCGGTCGTGCCGCCGCCCGAGCCCACCGGCGGGATCAGGTACGGCTGCAGGATCGCCTGCTTGGTCTGGTTGACCGTGGTCCAGTCGTCGTTGAGGATGCCGCCGGTGTCACCCGAGTTCGGGTTCCACGACCAGTAGGTGAAGCTCATCCCGGACGTGCCGGTGCCGGCGTACTTCATCAGTTCCTGCAGCCAGACCTTGTCGCGCGGGTCGGCGAGCGTGGAGCCGAACTCGCCGAGCAGCACCGGCGCGACGTTCTGCTTGTGCAGGTAGCCGAAGAAGTGGTCCCACAACGCGGGCAGGTTCGCCGGGAACGCCGGGTCGGAAAACCATTTCTGGGCGAACACCGAGGTCGCGTACTCGTGCGCCGAGTACACCAGCTTGTCCGGTTCGGACAGTCGCACCGGGAATTGCTTCGCCCCGGAGAGGTTGCCGCCCCACCAGCCGCACTGCGGGTCGCCGGTGCCGCTGACGCAGTCGACGCCTTCGACGACGATCAGCCAGTCCGGGTTGGCCGCGAGCACGGCGTTGCCGGCCCGTTCGGCGGCGAGCCGCCAGTCGGTCGCGGTGTCGCCGCAGCCCCAGCACGCTCCCCCGCCGCCCTGGATCGCGTGCGGTTCGTTGTGCAGGTCCGCCCCGATCACCGTGGGGTTGCCCCGGTAGTGCTGGGCCAGCATCGTCCAGTCGGAGATCCAGCGGCTTTCGGGGTACGCACCGGTGTACCAGAGCGGGGACTGCGCGCCGGAGTCCGGCCGGTGCCGGTCCAGGAGCACGCGCATGCCCTTGACACCCGCGTAGGCGACGATCCTGTCGAGCACCTGCAGGCCGGACAGGCCCTGCAGGTCCGGGTTCGCCACCTGGTCGATGCTGACCGGCTTCGAACCGCTGTCGAACAGCTGGTTCGAGTACGGCAGCCGCAGCGTGTTGTACCCGAGCCCGGCCATCTGGTCGAGCATGTCCTTGTAGTTGCGGCTCCACAGCCCGTGCGGCGAGTAGTTGGCCGTTTCGGCGCCGAACCAGTTGATCCCGGTCATCCGGACCGGCGCGCCGGTCGCGTCGACCAGCTGGGATCCGCTGGCGTGCCAGAACCCGGTACCGGTGCCGGCCGACGCCGTGGTCTGCGGGGCCGCGGTGGCCGGGGACGCCGTGAGAACGGCGCCCCCGACCAGTGCGGCGACCACCAGCGAGAGCAGTCGCTTCATCAAGTGCCTCTCAGCCGAACAGGGCGACGTGCGCGGCGAACGCCGTGGCGATCTCCGACTGCGCCCAGAACCGGTGGTAGGTGAACGTCGGCGCAGCCCCGCCGTCCAGGTAGGCCTGGACCTTCGGCCACTGCGGGTCGCTCTTGTAGAAGGACCGGATCGACAGGAACGTGGAGTTCGAGTTGATCGCGTCGCCGTTGGGCATCGTGCCGGTCCAGCCCGAGGGCACGTACAGCCCCTGGTCCGTGCCGGCGTTGTACTTGTCGTCGAACCGGTCGTAGTCCGACCGGGTCTCCGGCACCGCGATGCCCTTGCTGTCGGTGTTCGCCGACAGCGCGGTCAGCAGCTGCTCGCCGACCGTCTTGGCCTGGGCGTTGCTCGACCCGGACGCGTAGTAGAGCAGCGTCTTGGCGAGCGAGGCCGCGACCCCGACGTCCTGGCTGTAGTTCTTCACCGAGACGTGCAGGCTGTTGTTCGCACCCGGGCTGGTGGCGTTCCAGGTGTCCGGCGCGCCGCTCCAGGTCAGGTCGGACGGGATCTGGAAGCTGCCGCCGGCCCCGACCGTGGTGTTCGCGATCGCCCAGGGCACCCACTTGTCGAGGATCTTCTTCGCCCGGGCGTCGTTGGTCGCCTGGTAGTACTC
This sequence comes from Amycolatopsis sp. NPDC003861, assembly GCF_053605405.1. NCBI lineage: Bacteria > Bacillati > Actinomycetota > Actinomycetes > Pseudonocardiales > Pseudonocardiaceae > Amycolatopsis > Amycolatopsis sp. NPDC003861. The sequence continues at coordinate 8,800 of NZ_JBSGJD010000099.1, read as the reverse complement.
GGCGATCCGTTCCATGCCCCAGGTCTGGAAGCCGAACCACTGGTTGCTCGGCGGGTCGTGCCAGACCGGCTGCCAGTCGTAGTACATCCCGTAGAAGGTCGGCGTGCCCGCGGGCGGGGTGCCGTACTGGCCGTCCCAGCTGTTGGTCGCGCCGCCGGCGAGGCCGCCTTCGGACGACTGCAGCCACTGCAGGAACTCCATCTGCCGGTTGAGGCTGGTCGCCCAGTCGGTGGCACCGGTCGACGAAGTGACCTTCAGACCCGCATCGGCGGACAACGCGTATGCGGCCAGGGGGTTCTGGTAACCCTGGTGCGCCGCACCGTCGCCGATCCGCCACGCCCAGGAGCTGGCCGTGTCGGCCGAGCCGCCCCACGCGTAGTACCACGAGATCAGGTAGTGCTCGCTCTCCTTGCCGGTCCCGGCCGGGCAGGCCGTGGCGCCGACGCAGTTGCCGATCTTCTTGTAGTACTTGTCGAACAGCGAGTACCGCAGGTAGTCGCCCATCTTCGAGGCCTTCTTCAGCACGGCCGCGACATCGGCGCTCTTGCCCTGGGCCTGGGCCCACTTCTCGGCCTGGAAGGCCACCTGCACCACGCGGGCGTCCGCGTCGGGGGCGTCGGTGTACTTCCACTGCTTGGCGTAGGAGGAGTCGCCGGTGAACAGGTCGAGGTACCCGTTCTTGCCGCCGAACTTCAGCAGGTCGCAGCTGGGCTGCGTGACCGTCTCCCACACCGATTCCTGCGAGCCGCGCTGGAAGGTGTTGATGAACGCCGGCGCGGTGTTGGTGCCGTCCTCGCAGTGGCCGAACTTGTAGATGTTGTCCACGTCGAGCAGCCAGTGCATGCCGTAGACGTCCGGCGAGCCGTAGGCCGCCTTCAGCTCCGCCGCGATCGGGTCGGCCCCGACCGAGACGTTCGACTGCAACTGGGAGGGGTAGTTCTTCGGGCTCGGGTATTCCGCCGCGTAGGTGGCCGGCTTGCTGGCGTTGTAGCCGGAGTTGCCCGGCTGGTCGGCCGCCGACGGGATCGCGTACGTCTCGATCGACGTCCACGCCTGGTTGAACGGAGCCCAGTCACCGGTCACCCGGCCGTAGGACGCCTCCAGCCAGAGGTAGTAGCTGAACGCCTCCGACGTCGTCTCGTGCCCGTGGTCCGGTGCCTCGACGATCAGCGTCTCGATCGAGTGGTAGGGCACCAGGATGTTGCCGAACTTGCGGAAGTAGCCGTTGTTCGGGTCCTTGATCTTGTTGTACTGCGTCAGGAACGCGAGCTGGTAGTCCGAAGTGGACGACGAGATCTCGTTGACCGCCACCGTGGCCGCGGTGTAGCCGCTGCTGCTCGCGGTGAAGGTCGCGCTCCCGAGCGCTCCCCCGTTGTCGGCGCTGGTGACCGTGACGTTCTGCGGCACGTTCCAGTTCGCCGTCGTGAACGTCAGGCTCGTCGGCGCGGCCGTGAGGTCGGTGCTCCCGGCCGTGCGCGCGACGGCGACGGTGACCGGGGCCGTCGGGGCACCGGCGAGGGAGACCGCGAAGGTCGTCGTGCCACCCTGCTTGACCTGCGCGGTCGCCGGGGCGGCGACGATCGTCGGCCCGGAGAGGACTTTCACGCTGACCGGGCTCGACGTCGTCGACGCGCCCTTGTTGTCGTAGGCCTTGGCACTGATCGAGTACGTCCCGGCCGGGACGTTGCCCCAGCTGCCTTCGAACGGCGCGGCCGTGTCCGTGGCCAGCAGCGTGTCACCGGCGTAGAACTCGACCTTGCTCACCGTGCCGTCGCTGTCGGCGGCCGTCGCGGCCAGCGGGATCGTCGCCGGGGCGTAGTACGAGCCGGTTGAACTCGGCGAGGTCAGGGTGACCGTCGGCGCCTTGTTGGCGCCGGTGCACGCGGTGCCGTTCACCGAGAAGTCGGTGGGCGGCCGGTTGGCCGAGCCCTTCGAGCCGTTGAACCCGAACGACGTGCTCGCGCCCGTGTCGAGGTGGCCGTTGTAGGACATGTTCGTCGCGGTGACCGCGGCTCCCGACTGGGCGAACGTCGCGCTCCAGCCCTGCTGGACCTTCTGGCCGTCGAGGAACGTCCAGCCGACCTTCCAGCTGTCGAACGGAGCTCCGTCGTTGCGCAGCGAGACGTTCGCGGTGAACCCGGTGTCCCAGTCGTTGGTGGTGTAGGTGACGGAACAGGCGATGTCGGCGCCGAGCGCCGGTGGTGGGGCGACCACCGCACCCGTGACCGCCAGCACGGCCGAAGCCAGTGCCAGCGCCCGGGCGCGCTTTCGAGGGGAGGAACGCATGGCTGCGGAACTCCTTTGTCCGTAGGGAGCCAGCGATCTGGGAGCGCTTCCAGGCGCAGACGGTAGCCAGCCGGAAACCTGGATGTAAAGAATCGAGTCAGAAGGACACCGCGGCGCCGAGTGTCACACCTACGCGCCCGGCGAACGCCGGCTCACTGAACGCTCCTGAACAGCCGACCCCGTTAGTCGCCCCGTCACCCGTTCAGCCCAGTCTAGTTGTTACGTTGGGTGCTCAGGAAACGCTGTTTAGCGCCAAAGGCGTACATCTCGGGCCGGAACGTTCCCACCCATCGAGGCACGGACACTGTGTCGGCTCCACAATCACGCGTGTCGACCCGTGAAACACGCGTGTCGACCCTCCAGGCCCGCGAACCGGCCTCCGGGGTACGCCGGCCGACCCTCCGGATACGCCATCCGACGCTCCGGGTACGCCGGTTCGGCCTCCGGCAGGGGACGCCGAGGGTCGGCATGCGCGCGCGAAGGGTCGACACGCGTGAGTGGAAGGTCGACGCGCGTGATTGAGCGGTCGACACGCGTACTCAGGTGGACGAAACGTCAGCTCGAGGCGCGGACCGCCAGGGAGACCGGGAGGATGTGCTGGCGCGGCTTGAGGTTCTGGTCGTCGAGCAGCCGCATCAGGGTCTCGACCATGGCGTGGACCTGCTCGCGGGGGTCCTGGTGGACCGACGTCAGGGGCGGGTCCATCGCCGGGGCGAGGGTGGCGTTGTCGTCGAAGCTGACCACCGCGACGTCGTCCGGGATGCGGCGGCCGGCCGCGCCCAGCGTGCGGAACGCGCCCACTGCCATCATGTCGCTGGCGACGAAGACCGCGTCGAGGTCGGGGTGACGGGTCAGCAGGGCCGACATCGCGTTCGCTCCGCCCGAAAGGGTGAAGTCGGCCTCTTCGGCCAGGTCGGCGGGGTCGAGCCCGGCGTCGAGCAGCGTCTTGCGCCAGCCCGCGAGCCGGTCGATCGGTGCGCTCTGGTCCTGGGGGCCGGCGATCGTGGCGATCCGCCGCCGCCCGGCCGCGACCAGGTGCTCGACCGCCAGCCGGGCGCCGCCCTCGTTGTCGAAGTCGACGACGTGGACGCCGCGGCGGATGCCGGCCGCCTGGCCGCCGAACACCACCGGGATGCGCAGCAGCCGCAGCGCCTTGGGCAGCGGGTCGGCCCGGTGCGGCGCGAACACGAGCGCGCCGTCGACGTGGCCGCCCTCGAGGAACCGGACCGTCCGGCTCAGGTCCTCGCGGATGTCGCTGAAGATCAGCACCATCTGGCGGCCGACGTCGGCGAGCTCCCGGTAGCCGGCCCGCATGACGGCCGCGCGGTAGGGGTCGTCGAGCAGCCGGGACTCCGGCTCCGACAGCACCACCGCGATCGCCCCGGTGCGGCGCGTGACCAGCGACCGCGCCGCCTGGTTCGGGGAATAGCCCAGGTCACGGGCCGCGGCCAGGACCTTCTCCCGCGCCGCCGCGCTGACGTACGCGTCGTCGTTCAACGCCCGGGACGCCGTCGACCGCGACACACCGGCGAACGCCGCGACGTCCTCCAGTGTCGGCCGTTCTTCATCCCCTGCTCGAGGCCCCACGGCACCGCCCTCGCTCACCCTCTGCAACTCTGACCGCCTCAGCTTAACGTTCACGCCTCCGCGCGTCCGGGAGCGCTCCTCGCAGGAAACGCTCCGGTTACGACCTCTTGACACCGGTGAACGCCCCCAGCAGACTCTGCCACACCTGGGAGCGCTCCCAGATCGGCTCCCAGCAGTGAGAGCGCTCATTCCCGTCAACAAGGTGGTTGGACACGTGAGAACGATCCGGAACGGCCTGGTCCTGGCACTGGGCATCACGATGACGGCGCTCGGCGCCTCGGCCTGCAGCGGGGGCGGTGAGCAGACCCCACCGGCGGCGGCGAACCCGAATGAGCACGTCGACCTGACGCTGGCGACGTTCACCGAGTTCGGCTACGAGGCCCTCATCCCGGAATACGAGCGACTGCACCCCAACATCAAGATCACCCACCGCAAGACCGGCCAGGGTGGCCCCTACCACGAGGAACTCGTCACGAAGCTGGCCGCGGGCTCCGGCCTCGCCGACGTGACGGCGCTCGAAGAGGGCCACCTGTCGGACTTCCTCGACAAGGGTTCGAAGTTCAACGACCTGAGCAAGATCGGCCCGGCCGACGCCTCCCCGGACCGCTGGCTGCCCTGGAAGTACGACGCCGCCAAGACCAAGGACGGCAAGCTCATCGGCTACGGCACCGACATCGGCCCGCTCGCCATGTGCTACCGCAAGGACATGTTCAAGGCCGCCGGCCTGCCGGACGACCCCGAAGCGGTCAAGCCGCTGTTCGCCACCTGGGACAGCTACTTCGCCGCCGGCGCGGACTTCGTGAAGAAGAGCAACGGCAAGGCCTGGTTCGACTCGGCCGCGCAGAACTTCAACGCGATGGTGAACCAGCTGCCCGAGGGCTACATCAACAAGGACGACAAGCTGGCCGTCGAGAACAACCAGGGCATCAAGGACGCCTGGGCCAAGGTCACCGACGCGGTCGCCAAGGGCGAGTCGGCCAAGCTCACCGCGTTCAGCAACGAGTGGAACACCGGCTTCAAGCAGGGCGCGTTCGCCACGAAGGTGTGCCCGGCGTGGATGCTCGGCGTGATCAAGGAGCAGGCCGGCCCCGAGAACGCCGGCAAGTGGGCGGTCACCGCGGCCTTCCCCGGCGGCGGCGGCAACTGGGGCGGTTCGTACCTGACCGTGCCGACGCAGTCGAAGCACCCGAAGGAGGCCGCCGAGCTCGCGGCCTGGCTGACCGCGCCGGAGCAGCAGATCAAGGCGTTCCAGGCCAAGGGCACCTTCCCGAGCCAGGTCAAGGCGCTGACCGACCCCGCGCTGCTGAGCTACACCAACGACTACTTCGGCGACACGAAGGTCGGTGCGCTGTTCGCCGAGCAGGCCAAGAAGGTGCAGAAGCCGCAGTACAAGGGCCCCGGTGACGGCCAGATCCAGGAGAACGCCTCCAGCCCGGCCCTGCAGGCGGTCGAGCAGGGCAAGTCGGCGACGGACGGCTGGAACCAGATGGTCGAAGCCGCGAAGAAGATCACGCGCTGAACCGATGACCGTCCTCGACAAGGTCGCGCCAGAAGGGAGTAAGGCCGGGGAGCGAGTGTCTCCCCGGCCCACCTTCCGTCACCGGTTGAGCCGGTGGGACGTCAAGGTCTCGCCGTACCTCTACATCGCGCCGTTCTTCATCCTCTTCGGGATCGTCGGGCTGTTCCCGCTGCTCTACACCGCGTACGTCTCGCTGTTCAAGTGGGAAGCCGGGACCGACGCCCCCGACTTCATCGGCCTCGACAACTTCAAGGAGCTCTTCGCCGACGCGCAGTTCTGGAACGCGCTGACGAACACGGTCAGCATCTTCCTGCTCTCCAGCGTCCCCCAGCTGATCATCGCGGTGCTCCTGGCGGCGTTGCTCGGGTCGCGGCTGCGCGGTGCGACCGGCTGGCGGGTCGGCATCCTGCTGCCGTACGCGGCCAGCCTCGTCGCCATCGGCATCATCTTCGCCAACCTCTTCGGCCCGAAGTACGGGCTGATCAACGGCGTGCTGCAGACCATCGGGCTGGACCCGGTCGACTGGCAGGCCAACCGCTTCGGCAGCCACGTCGCGATCGCGATCATGGTCAACTGGCGCTGGACCGGCTACAACGCCCTGATCGTGCTGGCGGCCATGCAGGCCATCCCCAAGGAACTCCACGAGGCGGCGGTGATCGACGGCGCCGGCACCTGGCGGCGCTTCTGGAACGTCACCCTGCCGCTGCTCAAGCCGACGCTGATCTTCATCACCATCACCTCGACGATCGGCGGCCTGCAGATCTTCACCGAGCCGAAACTGTTCGACGCCATGCCCGGGTCGAACAACGGCGGCTCCACCAACCAGTTCCAGACCGTGACGCTCTACCTCTACCAGACGGCGTTCCAGAACGCCGACCTCGGCTACGCCTCGGCGATCGCCTGGGTGCTGTTCCTGATCATCGTGCTCATCGCGCTGGCGAACTACTTCCTCACCAGCCGGATCGCCAGCACCCCGGCGGTGAAGGTGAAGAAGAAATGACAACACTCCAGAGCCGGCCGACCGGAGTGCGGCAGAAGGTCGCCACCCTCGGCAAGCCCCGCAAGGCGACCTACGTCGTGCTGGCGATCTTCGTGCTCGGTTCGCTGTTCCCGTTCTACTGGTCGTTCCTCGTGGCCAGCCGCGACAACGGGATGCTCACCGAGCGCATCCCGCCGTTCGTGCCCGGCGGCAACTTCTTCGCCAACGCGGCCCGGGTGTTCGACACCGTGCCGTTCTGGAAGGCGCTGGCCAACAGCGTCATCGTGTCCGGCACGGTGACGCTGACGACGGTGCTGTTCTCCTCGCTGGCCGGGTTCGCCTTCGCGAAACTGCGGTTCCGCGGTGCGAACAAGCTGTTCGTGTTCATCGTCGTCACGCTCGCGGTGCCCACCCAGCTGGGCATCATCCCGCTGTTCATCGCGATGTCCGAGCTGGGCTGGACCGGGAGCCTCACGGCGGTGATCGTGCCCAACCTGGTCACCGCGTTCGGCGTGTTCTGGATGCGCCAGTACACAGTGGACGCTCTGCCGTACGAGCTCATCGAGGCCGCGCGCGTCGACGGCTGCAGCATGATCCGGATCTTCTGGAACGTCTGCATGCCCGCGGTGCGCCCGGCCGCGGCGATCCTCGCGATGTTCACGTTCATGATGTCCTGGAACGACTTCCTGTGGCCGCTCGTCGTGCTGGACGCCGGCAACCCCACCGTCCAGGTGGCCCTGGAAAAGCTGCAGAGCGGCTACTACGTCGACTACTCGCTCGTACTGGCGGGCACGACCCTGGCCACCATCCCGATCCTCATCGTCTTCGTCCTCCTCGGCCGCCAGATCGTGGCCGGGATCATGCAAGGTGCCGTGAAAGGGTGAACATGTCCGTACATCCCGACAGCGTTCGGGCGGAGACCGCGTTGATGTTCCCGCCTGGCTTCGTCTGGGGCGCCGCCACCGCGGCGTTCCAGGTGGAAGGAGCCACGACGGCCGACGGGCGCACCGACTCGGTCTGGGACGTCTTCGCCCGCCGCCCGGGTGCGGTCCGGGGCGGCGACAACGGCGAACCGGCGGCCGACCACTACCGGCGGTACTCCGAAGACGTCGGGCTGATGCGCCGGCTCAACCTCGGTGCCTACCGCTTCTCGCTGGCCTGGCCGCGGGTGCGGCCGGACGGCGGCGAGGTGAACACCGCCGGGCTCTCCTTCTACGACCGGCTGGTCGACTGCCTGCTCGAGTCCGGGATCCAGCCGTGGGCGACGCTGTACCACTGGGACCTGCCGCAGGCGCTGGAGGAACAGGGCGGCTGGACCAACCGGGACACCGCCTACCGGTTCGCCGAGTACGCCGAGACCGTGCTGGCGCGGCTGGGCGACCGCGTCGCCAGCTGGTCGACGCTCAACGAGCCGTGGTGCGCGGCGATGCTCGGCTACGCGGGCGGCATCCACGCGCCCGGCCGCACCGACCACCCGGCGGCCGTGGCCGCCACGCACCACCTGCTGCTGGGCCACGGCCTGGCGATGGACATCATCCGGCAGCACGCCCCGGGCACCCCGGCCGGCATCACGCTGAACCTGTACCCGGTCGCCCCGCACGACCCGGCGAACGTCTCCGACGTCTCCGCGGCCCGGCGGATCGACGGCCTGCAGAACCGGCTGTTCCTCGACCCGGTGCTGCGCGGCGGGTACCCGGACGACCTGGTCGCCGACCTCGAGCCGTTCGGGCTGGGCTCGGTCGTGCGCGACGACGACCCCGCGGTCATCGCCGCGCACGTCGACTGGCTGGGCGTGAACTACTACCGCGACTACCGCGTCGCGGGCCGTCCGGTGCCGGGCAGCGAGCCGGCGGGCCCGGAGTGGGTCGGCGCGGCCGACGTGCACTTCGTCCCGGACCCGGCGGCACCCCGCACCGACTCCGGCTGGGAGGTCCAGCCGGCCGGGCTGACCGAGTCCCTGCTGCAGGTGCACCGCGGCTACCGGTCGGTGCCGCTGTACATCACGGAGAACGGCGCGGCCTACCCCGACGTCGTCTCCGACGGCGGTGACATCGTCGACACCGACCGCGTCGCGTTCCTCGACTCCCACCTGCGCGCCTGTCACGACGCGATTCAGGCGGGCGTCGACCTGCGCGGGTACTTCTACTGGTCGCTGCTCGACAACTTCGAGTGGGCCGAGGGGTACGCGAAGCGCTTCGGCCTGGTGCACGTCGACTACGCGACGCAGCGGCGGACACCGAAGCAGAGCGCCCACTGGTACTCCCGGGTGATCGGCCTCAACGGGCTCGGCTGAGTCCCCAGCGCCCCAATGTGGCGTTCGGTGCGTTGGACGCACCCAACGCCACATTGGGGCGCTTGAGGCGGGGCGTGCAATCCGGGGCGTCACCATCGACCGCAAGGTGACGTCCCAGCCGTGCACCGACTACCTG
>NZ_JBSGJD010000098.1:0-31307 GCF_053605405.1 Amycolatopsis sp. NPDC003861 | reverse complement strand
GGTTGATCGGGAGACCCGACGCGGCGTGCGCGTTCTTGGCGGGATGAGCCGCCGTGTCGGGGCCAAATGCGGCGAGAGCGACGGGAAAGCCGAGACGGACGGTCATGCGGCCTCGCCCTTCGGTGCGGACGTAGCGGCGTCCAGGCGTACGGGCAGCACCCGCAGCGTGGCGCGGTCGGTCCGTCGGCGCGTCCGGTGGGCGCGCTGCGCGTCGGTGAACGTGTGGCGAGTACGCGTCTGCGCCACCGTCGACGCAGCAGCCAACTCCTGATCGACCTCAGCGATCAGCGCGTCAATCGCCGACTCGTTCAGGCCGTCCGGGCAGTGGCCCCGACCGGCGCCAACGCCGTCAACAGCGGTCTGGACGATTCGGCTGGTGATGTGTGCGGACTTCATGATGTTCCCTTCGAGGGGTGTGTTCTGGAACACCATGAACCTAACAGTTGGTTTTTTTGCCAGTCAACTGATTGACTCGAATGGAGTAGCGGGGACGCGCTGAACTGGGAGAACGCAGCCAGTCATCTGGTATGGTCTGACCCGTTGACCATCCAGATGGTTGGTCTCCACGGCGAACGAAGGAGCTACCTGATGTCTCGGCCGCGCTCTGGAGTCCGGCGGTCCGAACCGCTGCACCAGCAGGTTGCCCGCAACATTCGGAACGACATCGAGGCTGGCCGCCTTCGCGACGGTCAGCCGCTGCCGTCGACTCGCGAGCTCGCTAGCGAGTGGAACGTCAGCCCGTTCACAATCAACGAAGCGATGGACGTCCTGATCAAGGAGGGGCTCATCACCAGCAAGCCGCGCGCCGGCCGGGTCGTGAATGCGCCGCACGTGACCGCAGAGGCGCGCCCCAAGCTGAGCTCACCCCAAGTCCTGGTGGTCGGCGGCTACGCCGGCAGCGGCAAGACAGAACTTGGCCGCATCGTCGCCCGTGAAACCGGCTGGCCGATGCTCGACAAGGACACCCTGACCCGGCCCGTCGTCGAAGCAGCCCTGGAATTGCTCGGGCTCTCCCCCAACGACCGCGAGTCCGACTTGTACGTCAACAAGATCCGGCCACGCGAGTACGAGGCGCTGATCAGCGCCATGACAGAGAACGTCCAGTGCGGCAACAGCGCGATCGTGACCGCGCCGTTCGTCAAGGAGTTCTCCGACCCAGCATGGACCGAACGAATCCAGGCCACATGCGCGGCGATGGGCGCCAAGGTCTCGTTCGCCTGGGTTTTCTGCGACGCGGACACGATGCACACGTACGTCCGCCACCGCGGCGCCGCGCGCGATGCCAAGAAGCTCGCCAACTGGGACGACTACATCGCTGGTATCGACCTCGAGTTGCGACCACCCGCTCCCCATGTCGTCATCGACAACTCGGCATCCAGCAAGCCCCTCCAGGACCAGGCACGGAGCCTTGTCAGCTCCCTGCTGAGCAAGGACACAGAACAGCAGTGACAACTCGCATCCTCGTCAGCAACGAGACGGACGACCTGGTAGCCCATGGACTGTTCAACCAGCTCGACGCCGTTGAAGTGATCCCATACGACCCCACGACCACGAGCTTGGACGAGCAGCAGCGGCAAGCTGAGATCTTCGTGCCGCCCTACCGGGGTACCAACCGCCCTATGGCGCTGATGGGACAGATGCCCAACCTCCGGATGGTCCAACTCACGGCGGCCGGCACGGATGAGTGGGCCAACGAAGTCCCGGACGGCGTCGTCCTCGCTGGCTCCCGAGGGGCACACGCCGGGCCGGTCTCTGAATGGGTGCTGTCTGCCGCGCTGGCCCAGTACCGGCAATGGCCAGCACTAGTGCGGTTTCAAGACGAGCACACATGGGCCCACCGCAAGTTCGCCGCTGACACGCTCCACGGCAAGCGGGCCCTGATTGTCGGCGCGGGCAGCATTGGCTCAGCCGTCGCACGGCTGTTCGCAGCCTTCGGCACGGAGTCCACTCTCGTTGCAAGCACGAGCAGACGCGGAGTCCATGCAGCGCCTGAGGTCTCGGGCCTCATCGGAGGGCACCACATCGTGGTGATCACCGCTCCACTGAATGACAAGACCCGAAACTTGGTCAACAGCGACTTCCTTGCGGCCATGGATGACGGGGCACTGCTCATCAATGCCGGGCGCGGCAAGATCGTAGACACAGAGGCGCTAACGACTGAAGCGCAATCGGGGCGTTTGCGCGCCGCGCTTGACGTCACAGAGCCGGAGCCTCTTCCCCAAGACCACCCGTTGTGGTCTTGCCAGGGCGTCATCATCAGCCCACATTCCGCCCGCACAGTGCCAGGAACCAATGCACTCTGCTACGCCGTCGCCGTAGAGCAGGTCAAAGCCTTTCTCGCTGGTCAAATTCCCACGAATGCAGCCAGCGGAAAATTGATCTCAACCCAAATATGACGTTGTTTGAATCTGACAGTCAACCTCATGTGGCCACAAATCTTAGCTCGCCACACAGCGCGTCGTTCGACCTGTTCGGACTGCTGTCCAGTACTATTAGGGAGTGAACGCAAGGCAGAAACCCAGGAAGACGGCGGTACCGCGAACCGGCCCCAGCCCGGAAGACGTTCACGACGTCGTCTACTTCAAGCGTCACCGCGACGACGACGCAACCGAGTCAGCCCCAGGCCGCGACTTCCTGAATTCGACTTGCCCCGCCCCCGTTCGCGCGACGTTGAGAGCTGTGTTGGCAGACGTCGCCGCAGCGCCACCTATGCGCTTCTCTGGAGGCGGCTACTGGGAAGCAATGAAGGGTGACATGACGGGATGGTACGAAGCAAGGAAGGACGGCCGCCGCCGCCATCACTACCGCCTGTACTGCCTGCTCGACTACGAGGCCAAAGGCATGGACAAGCCGCTCTTAGTAGTGATTGACGGCCGCGACAAGCCTTTCCAAACTACGCTCTCACCAGCAGACTACGCTGAGATTCGAGCACTTGGCGAGGAGTACAAGAGCCGTAATCCTCGGTCGCTTGCCTGATTGAGCCTAGCTAGCGCACAGCTCCCGCGCAGAGCTTCGCTTCTCATGCATTGACTTAGCCAACTCCGCCGGATTGTCACTTACACCCCTGTGGAGGGGTTCCGTCACTTGAGCGATTTCCTCGGGCGGTAGCGGCTCAAGAGTGACGCGCATTCCAAGAGCTGCAGCCACCTCAGCCACGGTACCAATCGTAGGGTTCCGATGGCCGGCCGAAAGCAACCTGCGCACGACCGCAGGCTCAGCACTGATCGCCCGTGCCAAGTCAGCCTTTGACATGTCCAGCTCGTCGCGCGCCTTGTCCAGCTCGTTAACCAGACGGTTGATAGTCTCGATTCGAAGACTCTCAACCACGTAGGCTCGCAGAAACTCCGGGTCCTTCAGGTCTTCGGCCAGGTCGTCCCAGAAAGTCGTCGGTGCAGCACCCATGGACTGTCCTCCTCTTCCCGGCCAACTCTCACCGCTCTGGAGCCTGCTCAGACTCACTCGGTACAACGTAACATAGATGCTACGTCGGTTGCTCTCCGCATGCAAGCCATAGTTGCATGCAAGGCTCTGACCAGGTATAACGCGCGGCGTCCCGTTCCGGCAGTAGGCTCCGTCGGCGTAGACAAGACCTTGGGTCGGAGCCTACTGCCGGAACGGGACGCCCTGCGACCGACACGCCGAGTCACGTTACGAACTTACTGCACAGTCCTGCAAGCTCTGGCACGTCGCAACGGCGTGTCGGGGACTAGCGCCCGACAGCTCAGCACAGCGACACTGCTTCCGAACGACACTCTGGAGCATCCCTACCCCCCAGTCTCCCCCCAGCAGCGGTTGCATGCCCAGCCAAGCGCAGGTCTGAGGCAACTTCCACGATCCGTTCAAAACCCGTCCAGTGTGAGTTCGAATCTCACCGGGGGCACTGGCGATCACCTGGAGAAAACGGCCCCTGACCAGGCAGAACCTGGGCAGGGGCCGCTGTCGTTTGGCTGGCGGTGTCCGGAGCTTCCCGGCCGTCAGTCCGCCCAGTCGAGAGTCTTCTCATCCGTGAACTGGCTCATCCGGGCAGCAAGCCGGTGAAGAACCTGATGATCGGCGGTCGTGTTCCCGCGGCGCTGTGGCCTACTCCCGGGACCACGATCTGCTGGACCGCCGTGCCGTGCCGGGTCAGAGTTGCCGCCAGGCTGTCGAGTTGCTCCGGGCGGCTGTGGCCGTCATCGCCCATGGCGGCCAAGTCGGCTCGGCCGTCGTCGTCGCCTCCGATGACCAGGAGGACCGGGATCCGGGCGATCGCGGCCGGGTCCACGGGGATCCCGAACCGCTGCCGGGTGTCGGCGATGCCCTCCGGCCAAGCGAGTGAGTCGTCGAGCAGGGTCACGCCGCCCGGTGCGCCGACCGCGGCGGCGATTACTCGGTCCGGGTGGAGGTACAGGAAGCGGTGGGCGAACTGGCCGCCGCCGGAATGTCCGCACAGCAATACTTTTTCGACGCGCGCGTTCCAGCGGACCCGGACCTGCTCCAGGATGTCCAGCAGCACCACGTCGAACCTGATCCCGTGGGCGTCGATCAGCTTGTAGTCGTGCACGTCGTCGGGGTCGTCGATGCCGACCGGGAACAGCGGGGTCACGACGATGACCCGGTGCTGTTCGGCGAAGGGGATGAGCCCCTCCCGCAGTTCGCCGACGCTGCGGCCGGTGCCGTGCACGGCCACCAGGACGGGCAGCTCCGCCTCCGGCGTCCAGCTCGTCGGGATGTAGGCGCAGTAACTGCAGCGCGGCTCGTTCGGTGCCGCGAAGAACGGGGTGCGCTTGGTGAGCAGCCGGCGGCCGGGGTGCTCCGGCGGCAGGTCTTCGACGCGGATCACGGAGTGCGGTTTCCTCGGCCGGTCGGCACCAGCAGCCGCGCCAGGGGTACGTGGTGCTGGCCCGCGTGCATGTCCCGGTCCCGCACCGACCCCTGGCCCACCGGCCGCGGGAACGAGATCTTCACGACGTTCAGCGACGGGATCCGGAAGATCCGGATCGACCCTTCGTCCACCCGGTACAGCGCTGCGATCACGCGCTCGTTCAGGAACGTCTCGTCCGCCGCCACCCGGTAGCCGTCGGCGTCGCGCAGGAACAGCTCCATCGTCACCCAGAACGGGCCCGCGTTCTTCGACCGGACTTCGTGGGCCAGGTCCGCCAAAGTGGTGTCAGACACCGGTTTTCTCCTCGAACTCGAGCCGGAACAGGTCCAGGGGCGCGCAGTCGACCACGTGGTTGAGCACGAACTCGTACGCCGCCCCGCGCTCGACCTCGGCGGGGGACGACGGGAACGCGAAACTCGGCAGGTAGTCCATCGCCGGGGTCGGCAGGTGCAGCATCAGCGGGTTGGCGATCTTGGCCACCGCCGTCGCCGTCGGCTGGTCGGGGGCGTTGACCAGGAGCATCACGCCGACCTCGCGCGGTGGCCCGGTTTCGGGTTCGAGCTCGCCCAGCACCGCGTTGTGGCCGTACAGCCGGAGGTCGAACGCGTACTCGTCGCCGGCCAGGCCCAGTGTCCCGCTCACCCGCTGGGTGATCAGCGTGCGCATCAGCGCCGCCCACTCGTCGATGCCGGCCAGGACCAGGGGGTCGCGGATCGCCGAGAACGACATCGTCTCGTACCCGCTGATCCGGGCGCCCTCCAGCTTGATCGTGTACTGGTCGGCGACGTGGAACCGGGAGCCGGTGACGCGGACGGTGCGGTCGTCGACGGCCGTGTACACCGCGTCGCGGACGTCGAGCGTGCCGTCGGGTTCGCGCATCTCGAACGGGTCCGCTGTCTCGTACAGCATGTGCGCGGCCACCAGGATCGGGGTGCAGGCCGCCCCCGGGTCGAGGGGTTCGATGGTGAAGCCGTCGGCGTCGATGGTGGCCAGGACGCCGCCCGCGCGCGGGTTGTCGGTGCACTGGCCGCCGCACTCGACGATCTTGGCCGCGTGCCACGTCGGCCCGGCCGGCATGCCCATCATCAGCGGGTAGGCCGCCGCGACCGCCGTGTCGGTCGCGCGGCCGGCCAGGACGACCTGGGCACCCGCGCGCAGCGCCTCGACGATCGGCTCGTGCCCCATCGCGCCGACGATGTGCGTGCAGCTTTCGAGGGTTTCCGCGGCGAGCTCTCCCAAGGGCGGCAACGGGTGCACGCGACCCGCGTCGAGGTGTTCCTTCAGCGCGGCCGCGTCCTGCTCGCTGTAGATCTTCGCGACCTTGAGGTCCAGGCCCTCCTCCGCGAGCACCTCCGCGGCGATCCCGGCGACCCAGTCGACGCCGGTGTCGGTCCCGCTCGTCCCGCACGAGCCCACGATCACCGGGATGCCGGCGCCCGCGGCGGCGGTGAACAGGCTGCGCAGATCACGCGCCACGGCCTTGGCGGTCGTCTTGGCCGTCGCGGCCCCGAGGTAGTACGGACCCGAGTCCGTGGACCCGCCGTCGATGCTGATGACGTCGGCGCCCAGGGCGATGCCGCGCTCGACCGTCGCGTGGTCCCAGCCCGCCCCGAGCATGCCGCTCGGGGCCAGCACACGCACTTTCTCCATGTCCCTCACTTCTCTCCGTTCACCACGTGCCGGGCCCGGCCGTCCAGGGCCGCGACCAGTTCTTCGGCTCCGCGCAGGCCGGCGGCCCGGCGCGCTTCGGCGGTCTGCCCGGCCAGGTGCGAGTAGACGACGATCCCGTCCACGCCCCGCAGCGGGCTGTCCGCCGGCAACGGCTCTTCGCCGACGACGTCGAGTGCCGCGCCCGCGATCTCGCCGGACCGCACCGCAGCCACGAGCGCCTCTTCGTCGACGATCGCCCCGCGCGCGGTGTTGACCAGGAAAGCGGTCGGCTTCATCCGCTTGAACGCCAAGGCGTCCAGCAGTCCGCGGGTCCGGTCGGTCAGTGCCGTGTGCACCGACACGTAGTCCGAAGTGGACAGCAGCTCGGACAGCTCGATGCCCCGGACGTCCGGGTCCCGCACCCCGGTGGCGCAGACGACGGTCATCCCGAACGCGCGGGCCAACGGCACCACCGCCCGCGCCGCCGCGCCGTATCCGATGAGTCCGAGCGTCGACCCGCGCAGCTCGTGCCCGTCCTCGCGCGGCCACTCCCCCCGCGTCACGCCGGACGCCGACTGCACGAGCCGCCGCGCCCCGGCGAGCAGCAGCCCGAAGGTGTACTCGGCGACGGCGTTCGCGTTGACGCCGGGCAGGTTGCTGACGCTGATCCCCTGCCGGGCCGCGGCTTCGACGTCGATCGAGTCGTACCCCACGCCCGTCCGGACGACGACCCGCAGCCGCGGCGCCCGCGCCAGGACGCCGGCGGTCAGCGGCTCGTTGGCCACCAGCGCCGCGTCGATCCTCTCGAGCGCGGCCACCAGCTGTTCGGGGTCGCGCTTGCCGGTCATCGGCGAGTGCACGGTGTCCAGCCCGGCCTCGCGCAGGTAGACGTCCACCTCGTCGCCGGGACGCAGGTAGTCGGTGGTGATCAGGACGCGCTTCACAGGGCCAGCCCGTCGGTCCGGCGGCGCTGCAGCTGGGCCACGCGCGCCACCAGGAGCACCGCGACCGCGGTGACGACCGCGATGTCCAGCAGCAGGAACGGCCACCCGGTCACGTCGACCATGCCGCCGACCAGGGCCGGCCCGAGGAACCCACCGCCGGCCCAGCCGACGGTGTACAGCCCGGTGTAGGTCCCGAGCACCCGGGCCGAAGGCGCCAGGTTCCACAGGACCACCGCCATGTTGACCATGAACGCCGACGCGCCCGCGGCCGCGACGCACATCGCGGCGATCGTGCCGGCCGGTGTCCGCACGAGGGTGCCGAGCACCATCGCCGCCGCGAACACGGCCATCCCGATCAGGATCACCCGCAGGCGGCCGAAGCGTTCGGCGAACAGGGCGACCGGGTAGGCGGCCGCGATGAACGCGAGTCCACTGGGGAGGGTGAGACCACCGGCGTCGCCGCGGGACATGCCCAGCGCTTCCATGCCGTAGTTGGTGATGAGCGAGCGCGACGCGAACCACGCGCTGCCGAACGCGAGCACCGCCGCGATGACCAATAGCCGGCTGCGGTCGGTGGCGCGCACGAGGTCCAGCAGGACGTCCCGCATCCGCACGCGGGGCGCGTTCCCGGTGTGCCCGGCGCGGTCCTCTTCGAGCGCCGCCTGGTACGCCGGGGACTTGCTGTCGCGCACCCGCCAGGCGAGCACGCCCACCGACACCAGCATCAGGACGGCCGGGATCGCGAAGGACAGCTTCGGGAAGTCGTCGATGAGGAAGATGCTGATCAGCGCGGCGACGATCACCGTGATGCTGGAGGCGATCTTCACCGCGGCGTTGGCGCGGCTGCGCCGCTCGGGGCCGATGTAGTCCGGGAGCAGGGATTCGGCGATCGGTTTGAACGAATTCGCGACGAGCGCGTAACTGAACATGACCAGGACCAGCAGCGGCGGCGAGACCGCGGCGTGCGGGATGGCCACGAACAGCACGGCCGCCACCGGCATGCCGACGACCAGGTACGGGATGCGCCGGCCCCACGCGGTCCGGGTCCCGTCGGAGCGGTTGCCCATCCACGGCTGGATGAAGATGCCGAGCAGGTTGTCCATGCCCATCAGCGCGCCGATGAGCGCGGCGCTGCCGACGTGCTCGCGCAGCAGCGGCGGGACCTGCGAGTCGTAGAGGTTCCACGTCGACTCCTGCGCGAAGACCGCCAGAGCCACGAAGAACGTGATGCGTCCCGTCCGGACGCGCGGGGTGGTCAACGTCATCGTCGGCCCCTTCCCTTGACCATGCCCGCCACCGTACTTTTGCTATAGCAAGACGGTCAAGAGTAGCAAAGTGCTTTTGCCGTAGACTCGGACTCATGCTGGGTGAAGCACTGACCACCGACACGCTGGCCGACCGTGTGTACCGCGCGATCCGGGACGCGATCAGCACCGGCGAGCTGCGCCCCGGCCAGAAGGTCACCGAGCGCGGGTTCGCCGAGCAGCTGTCGGTCAGCCCGACGCCGGTGCGCGAAGCCATCCGGCGCCTCGAACAGGACGGCCTCCTCGAACGGTCCGGCCCGCGGACGGTCAAGGTGGCGATGTTCGGCGGTGTCGCCGTCCAGGACCTCGCCGAGGTCGAGGTCGGCCTGCGCGGCATGGTGGCCCGCTTCGCCGCGCGGCACGCGACGCCCGAGCAGCTGGCCGGGCTCGACGCGATCCTCGACGAGGCCGACGACCTGCTCATCCTGGTCAAGCAGCGCCACGAGTCCGGCCAGGACGTCGAGAAGCACGTCGGCCGGCTCTTCGACGCCATGCAGCGCTTCAACGCCCTCGTCGAAGCGTGCGCCGGCAACCCGGTGCTCGTCCGCCTCCTCGACCAGACCCGGGTGTTCTCCCGCCCGGAGCGGCGCGCGCGGGTGCTCGAACGCGCCAGCGTGGACGAAACGTTCGGGCTGGACCGCTACGCCGGCCATCGCCGGCTCGTGCAGGCCCTGCGCGCCGGCGACTCGGCGGCGGCCGAGGCGATCGTGCTCGAAGACGCCCGCGGCGGGCTCGCCGACCTGCTCGCGGGCTCCTGAGGCCGCACCCGACGTCCACGAAGAGCGTCAGGTCGTCGCCGACGCGGCAGCCCGGCCCCCAGGACGACCGTGTAGTCATTGGACTCGCGGATGATCGTCGAGGACGCGTGCGCAGCGGCGAGCCGGTCCCAGGGGACCTCCAGGCCGATCGGGTCGAAGCCGCTCACGCCGATACCCGGTTCCCGACGGCGATCCGCTCGGCGATCGCCGTGCCGAGCGCCTCGGTCGTTCCCGCGCCGCCGAGGTCGGGGGTGAGCACGGCCGGCTGTTCGTCGAGCACGCTTTCGATCGCGGCGACGACCCGGGCGGCCGCTTCGGGCTCGCCGAGGTGGTCGAGCATCATCGCGCCGCTCCAGATCTGGCCGACGGGGTTGGCGATCCCGCGCCCGGCGATGTCGGGGGCCGAGCCGTGGACCGGCTCGAACAGGCTCGGCCAGGTGCGCTCGGGGTTGATGTTGGCGCTCGGGGCGATGCCGATCGTGCCGGTGCACGCGGGCCCGAGGTCGGAGAGGATGTCGCCGAAGAGGTTGCTGGCCACGACGACGTCGTACTCCGCCGGGCTGAGCACGAACTTGGCGGCGAGGATGTCGATGTGGTCTTTGTCCGCGGCGACGTCCGGGTAGCGGGCGGCCATCGCGGCCGCGCGCTCGTCCCAGTAGGGCATCGAGATCGAGATACCGTTGCTCTTGGTCGCCCAGGTCAGCTGCTTGCGCGGCCGGGTGGCGGCGAGGTCGAAGGCGTAGCGCAGCACGCGGTCGACGCCGACGCGGGTCATCACCGTCTCCTGCAGCACGGTCTCGCGTTCGGTGCCCTCGAAGATGCGGCCGCCGATGCTGGAGTACTCGCCTTCGGTGTTCTCCCGGACGACGAGGAAGTCGATGTCGCCGGGCCCGTGGCCGCGCAGCGGGGCGCGCACGCCGCGCAGCAGCCGGACCGGCCGCAGGTTGACGTACTGGTCGAAGCCGCGGCGGAACTTCAGCAGGCTGCCCCACAGCGACACGTGGTCGGGCACGACGTCCGGCCACCCGACCGCGCCGAAGAAGATCGCGTCGAAGCCGGCGAGGACGTCCTGCCAGTCCGGCGGCAGCATCTCGCCGTGCTCCAGCCAGTACGCGGCGGAGGCGAAGCCGAACTCGGTGATCTCGAGACCGAAGCCGTGGACTTCGGCCGCGGCGCGCAGGCAGCGCAAGCCTTCCGGGACGACCTCGCGCCCGATGCCGTCGCCGGGGATGACCGCGATGCGGTGGTTCACGAGACGCTCCTCGTTGTCGGGTCTCTCCACTGTGGGCGGTCGCCGGGCGCCCCGGCAAGGTCGCGGGCGGCAACCTATCCTTTCCACCATGGAAAGATTGGACGACCTCGCCTTCTTCCACGTGGTCGCCGTCAGCGAGACGCTCACGGCCGCCGCGCGCGAGCTGGACGTCTCGCTGCCGGTGGTCAGCAAGCGCCTGAAAGCCCTGGAACAGCGCCTCGACGTCCGGCTGGTGCACCGCGGTGCGCGGCGGCTGACGCTGACGCCCGAAGGCCGGCTCTACGCCTCGCGCGTCGAGGCGATCCTCGACCAGGTGCGCGAGCTCGACGACCTGGTCAGCCACGGCTCCGGCGACCTGACGGGCTCGATCGTGGTCCAGGCGACGCTCGGGCTCGGCCGGGCGCACGTCGCACCGCTGGTCGGCGAGTTCACCGCGCGGCACCCGCGGGTGCGCGTCCGGCTCCACACCTCGGCGCTGCCGCTACGGCCGCACCGGCGCGAGTTCGACCTGGCCGTGCACGTCGGCGCGCCGCCGGATTCCACGCTGCGGATGCGCCGGCTGGCGCGCAACCGCCGGGTGCCGTGCGCGGCACCGTCCTACTTGGACCGTCGCGGGACGCCCGAACGGATCGAAGACCTGGCCGGGCACGACTGCATCGTGCTGCGGGAGAACGAGGGCGACTTCGCGGTATGGCGATTCGGCGGGGCCGCACAGCCGCGTCAGGTGCGGGTGCACGGCAGCCTGTCGAGCAACGACGGCGACATCGTGACCGACTGGGCACTGCGGGGTCGCGGGATCGTCATGCGGTCCGAGTGGCAGGTCCGAGCGCACCTGGACAGCGGCGCCCTGGTGCGGGTGCTGCCCGGCGTGCCGACCCCGCCCGCCGACATCTACGCCCTCCTGGGCGACGACGTCCACGTGCCGCGGCGGACCAGCGCGCTGATCACCCACCTCGCGGCCCGGCTGCCGGAGCGGATCGCTTTCCCTTCTTGAAAGGCAACCCCTCTGCGACCGGCCGGAAGCGCGGCGCTCACCGCATGGTGGTGGAACGGGCTTGAACGCCGGTCACGAGCGTGCGGGGGTCGAGGGCTGCGCGCAGGCGCACGCGCAGGCCGCGGCCGGCCAGACCGCGGCGGACCGTGTCGACCGCGGTCCAGGCCTGGTGGCCTTCTTGCGTTCCGGGGTCGTTGCCCGACCACAGGGCCTGGTCCACCGTCATGCCCAATGCGCGTATTCCGTCCACAATGGAGGGGCTGCCGATCCCATGGGCGGCCGCCGCCAGGTCGCGGGCCGTCATCCCGGCCGTCCACGGGATGCTGTGGTCGCGGAGGCGGTCGCGGACCTCGAGCCAGGCGCCGAGCACCGCGGCCGCGCCCGGCCTGCGCCGTCGTCGCCGGGCCCGGACGAACTTGGCCATCGGAACTCCCATGAGCCCGGCCGGCAACAGCGCTGCCGGTCCGGCGAGGATCCAGAGCACCGGGAACGACCGATCTGCGGTGTCCGCGTCACCCGTGCCGCCGGTGCCCTTGGCCGGTGCGACCGGGGCGTCGCGCAGCTGGGTCGGCGGAGGCAGCTGGGCCCGGGCCTGCGCGGTGGCGCCGGAAAGACCGGTGGGCCCACCGGCGCCGGTGGCTCCGGTCGGATCCAGTGGCACCCAGCCGACGCCGGCGACCGCCACCTCGGGCCAGGCCATGACGTCACCGTTGCGGACGGTGCCGCCGCCGGCGGCCGGGCCGCGGAAGCCGACGACCAGGCGGGCCGGGATGCCGACGATCCGGGCGAGCGCGACGTACGCCGCCGCGAACTGCTCGCTGGTTCCCCGCCGGGTCTCGAACAGGAACTTCCGCAGCTGGGGCCAGGCGTGGCCGCTCGGCAGGTCCGGCCCGGCGGCGGTGCGGTAGCCCTCGCGGAGGAACCGCTCGAGCGCGAGCGCCGCCCGGAAACTCGGGCTCAGGCCGCCGACGACCGTGCGGGCCATCGTCTCGACGTCCGCGGGGACCTCCCCGATCGCGCCGAGCCCGCCCGCCGCCCGCTGGTCGATCGCGGCGGCCGCGAGGTCGGCGGCCGGGACCTGCGGTTCCCACCAGCTCAGCCGGTACTCGCCGGTGGGGTGCGGCAGCCACAGCGAGCCCTGCGCCTCCTCGATCAGCGGCTCGGCTCCGCTGACGGCAGCCGGCCAGGTCTGGCTGGGCAGCCACGGTCCGCCGAGACCGTCGAGCCGGATGGTCGCCGTCCGCTGCCGCGAGGGCACGCTCACCGACGCGCTCGGCGGCAGCTCCGTCCCGAGCCGCCGGTAGTGGCTGCCCGGGCTCCAGTTGACGCCGTCGAAGGTGTCGAGCACGACCAGCGGCCACCGGTCGGGACGCGCGTCGCCGCGGACGGAGAACAGCGGCACACCGGGGTGCTCCAGCCGGTTGGCGATGTCGTCCAACGGCCCGGCCACGCGTCCGCGCACCGGCGCCGGCTGGTCCTGCTTCAGCGAATACGCCCGGCCCGGGCCCGGAAGCAGCAGTCCCGCCGCGACCGCCGCGGCGAGTCCGAGCAGCACCACCGGCACCCCCGGCGCGACGCGAGCACGGCTCGCCGGCGTCTCGGCACCGGGACGGGTCACCGCGAACAACGCTCCCGCGACCGCCGCGTATCCGAGCCCGGCGGCCACGGCCGCGAGTCCGGCCAGCGCCACGTAAAGCTGGCTCACGGCGACCACCGCGAGACTCGGGATCAGCGCCACCAACGGCTTCCGCAAGCGCAGCACCAGTTCGATCCCGAGCACCCCGGCCGGCACGACCAGCAACGGGACGAACAGCAGCTGCTCCGGCGACGGCCGCGCGGGCCAGGTCGACTGCAGGGTCAGCTGCCCGGACTCGGTGATCCCGGACACGAGCGCGGACACCGTCTCGCCGGTCGGCAGCCCGGCTGCCGTCGTCGGAAAGAGCACGGTCTCGACGACCGCGAGCAGCCCGGCCACCAGGAGCAGCAGCGGACGCCACGCGGCGAGCACCTCGGTACGCGCGCACAGCCGGTCGACACCGACCAGCACCACCGCGGGTACCAGAAGCGGCGCGAGCAACGCCGCCACCCCGAACACCGGCACGAAGAACGAGCCCGCGACGACGGCCGCGAGCACCACGCACAGCACGCTGGACCGGCCGGGCATCACACCACCTCGTTCCACCGGCGCACGGCGTTCGCGGCGCTGTCGGCGCCGAGCACCCGCGCGCCCGGAATCACCGGCGGGACACCGGCGGAACCCAGAGCCAGCACGAAGAACGACGAATACCGCGCCCGCAGACCGGCCAAGCCACCGAGCCCGCCCGCATCCGCCGTCACCACGGTCAGGCAGCCACCCTGGTGCCGGACGGCGGACAACCCGCCCGGTACGAGCGCCTGCTCGGCGCCGGAGTCCTGGCGTACCTGGCACAGCTCGTCGAGCAGGTGCCTGACGGCGAGCGGGCCGCCGGAGGTCGCGAGGTCGACGCCGCCCGAGGTGACCAGCCTGCTGTGGTGCCCGGCCTTGGCGGACGCAGCGAGCAGGGAAGCCGCGAGATCGACGGCTTCCTCGAAACCGGCCGGCGGCAGCACGTCGCCGCGGGTGTCGAGCAGGAGGGTGAAACGCGGCTGCTGCGGGTCGGCGTAGTCGCGGACCATCATCCGGCCGGTCCGGGCGGTCGCTTTCCAGTGCAGGTGCCGGATTTCGTCACCGGGCTGGTACTCGCGGACGTCACGCAGGTCGAGTGAGCCCCGCAACGAGTCGTCGGTGGTGGCGCCGTCGTGGTGGTGCCGGGGGAAGCCGCCGATCAGGGCGCGCGCCGGGTACGTGCGCGGGTGCACCCACAGCGCGACGGCCTCGCCCGCCGGATGCCGGTTGCGGGCGAGCCCGAAGGGATCGGCGCGCTGCAGCGTCAGCGGCCCGACGGTCATCAGCCCGCGGGTCCCGGTCGGAAGCTCGTACCGGTACGTCGCTTCCGCCCCCTCGGCCAGCGCCTGCACGTGGACCGTCCGGGTCCGCCCGCCGGCGTGGTCCCACGCGGACAGGCCGGGCTGAGGCCGGCCGGCGACATTGCGGACCCGCAGCTTCGCCAAGGCCGGACGGCCTCGCTCGACCCGGTCGGGGTAGACGACCCGGGACACCGCCACCCGCGGGCCGCGGGCGGTGACGGCGAGGGCCGCCGGCACGGCGCCGAAGCCGATCGCGCCGAGCACGCGCAGCAGCGGGTACCCCGCCCACTCGCCCGCGGCGACCAGCACCACGGACACCACGAGGACGGCGACACCGCGCGGGGTCGGCCGCACGGGTCAGCGGCCCGCGTGGTTCATCGCCGGAGCCGGCGTCGTGGCCAGGACCTCGGCCACGACGTCGGCGGCGGCGAGCCGGCCGAGCTCGGCCTCGGCGGTGAGCACCAGCCGGTGAGCGAAGACCGGCACGGCCACATCCTTGAGGTCGTCCGGCGTGACGAACCCGCGGCCTTCGGTGGCGGCCATGGCCTGGGCGGCGCGCACCAGCGCGATGCTCCCGCGCGGGCTCACGCCGAAGCGCACCGCCGCGTGTTCGCGGGTCGCCCCGGCGAGGCGTGCGGCGTACTCGACGACCGCCCGGTCGAGGTGCGAAGCGCGCACCTCGGCGATGGCGTCGAGCAGCATCGGGACGTCGACCACGGCCAGCAGCGCGATCAGCAGGAACCCGATGCTGCCCGCGAACCCGAGCTTCAGCACGGGGACGGCGATGGCGGTGATGGCGACCGCCGCGAGCGCGGCCGCGGTCGCCCCGGGCAAGGCGGCGCGCAGGATGATGCGCCAGGTGGGTTCCCGGGCGGTCAGCACGGCGTCCGGCACGGCCCGGGTGACGAGGTAGGTGGCCAGCGCCAGCGCCCACAGGGCCAGCGCCGCGAACAACGTCAGCGCCAGGGTGCCGACCGGGGTGCCGTCGGTCGTCGCGGTGCTCGGGTCGGCGGCGACGGTCTTCAGGTGCGCGCGTTCGGCGTCGGTGTACGACGGCACCTGGTCACGACCCTGGTCGAGCTGACCCGCGAGCTCGTGCGCGCCGGAATCGACCTTGGTGACGCCGTCCTTCAGCTGCCCGGCCCCCGAAGCGAGCTTCCGCGCACCCGAATCCGCTTGCCGGACGCCGGTGTCGAGCTGCCTCGCGCCACCGGCGGCGGACGCGATCCCGGCGGCCAGCTCCCGGGACTTCCCGGCCAGCTGGGCGGTGCCGTCGGCGACCTTGCGGGCGCCGGTTGCCAGAGCCTGGACCGAATCGCGCGTCTTGACGGCGTTGGCACGGATGGCGGCCTTGACCCCGTCGATCTTCCCGGCGTCGGTGGTGAACCGGTCCGCGGCCTGCCGGAGCTCGCCGCAGAAGGCCGCGGTGCCGGTGCACTCTCCGGCCAGCCGGCGGAACTGCTGCGCGGCACTGCCGGCCGAGGGGACGGCGTCGATCGCGGCGATGATCCGGTTCGCCAGCGGCACGACAACGCCGGCGAGCTGCTCGTTGCCGTCCGCGACCTGGTCGGCACCGGCGGCCAGCTGCCGGGTCAGCGTGGGCAGCTGCGCGGTGTCCCGCTCGGCCTGGGTGAGCCCGGAGGCCAGTTTTCCGGAGCCGGTGGCGAGCTGCGCGGTCCCGTCCGCGAGCCGGTCGGCGCCGTCGGCCAGCTGTGCCGCGGCATCGGACAGCTGCCGGGTCCCGTCGGCGAGCTGTGCCGCGCCGTCCGCGGCCTTGCCGACCTGCTGGTGGAGGGTCGTGAAGCCGACGTACACATTGTCCAAATAGGTCTGGACGATCTGCTGGTTCAACGTCCGTTGCGTGGCTTGGGCGATGTGGTCGGCCAGGCCGGGGTCGGTGACGCCGGCGGCGTCGGACGTCCGCACCTGCAGCTGGGCCTGCCGGGCGTCGAGGGGTTTTCCGGTGGCGGCCGAGGTGGCGCGCGCGGAGAAGTCCTGCGGGATCGTCACCGTGGCGGCGTAGCTGCCGTCGGCCAGGCCGTCGGCAGCGTCGGCGGCGTCGGTGAGCACCCAGGTGTAGGCCGAGTCGCCGCTGTGGGTGAGGTCGCCGGCGAGCTGGCGGCCGAGCGGGATGGTCTGCCCGTTGACCTGCACCGGCTCGTCGTTGTTGACCACGGCGGCCTTCGCACTGCCGTGGTTGGTGTCCGGCGTCCAGAACGCCCAGGTCAGCAGGCCCATGACGAGGATCGGGACGGCGATCAGGCCGGCCCACGTCCGCCAGGTCAGCGGTCCGGAGGCGAGGGCGCGGGCGGAGTTGGCAAACGGCTTGAGCATCAGGAGACCTCGGCGGGCTGGGCGGCGGTGAGGGCGTGCAGCCGGGTGTGCCGCCCGGGCAGCAGGTCCCGGATGCGCTCGGGGTCCTGGCAGGTCAGCACGAAGGTGGTGCTCCCCGGCTGGGCGAGCAGGGCGCGGACCCGGTCGCGGACATCGGTGCGCAGCACGAGGTCGACGTCGTCGACGACCACGAGCCCGGCGTCGCGGGCGGCGGCGATCTCCCGGGCCGGGTCCTCGGTGTCGCGGCAGGACACGACGGCGACGTCGCGGCGCAGGGCGTGGGTGTGCTGGGGCAGGACCCGGCCGAGCACCTTGAGGTCGCCGGTGAACTTCGTGACGCGCCCGGCGAGCGTGTACAGCAAGGCGGTCTTGCCGCACGCGCCCGCGCCGTGCAGCACAAGGAGTTCCCCGGGCCGCAGGTGGAGGTCGACGCCGTCGTAGACCGGACGGCCGCGGTCGTCCTCCAGCCGCAGCGCGCGGGCGCTGATCGGCTCGGTGCTGCCGGGCGCGGGCCAGTCGGCGAGCCGCAGCTCGTGCACCAGCGCGTCCCCTTCGGCGTCGAAGACCGGCAGGACGCGGTCGAGCTTCGGCGGCAGGCCCCAGGCGCGGCGGCCCAGCAGCGCCAGCACCGCGGGCACCAGGGTCATCCGCACGATGAAGGCGTCGACGAAGACGCCGACGGCGAGGCTGAACGCGATGGGTTTGATGGTGGCGCTGCCTTCGGGCACGAACGCGGCGAACACCGCGAACATGATCACCGCCGCCGCGACCACCACGCGCGAGGCGGACACGAACCCGGACTCGATCGCGTGGTGCGGGTCGCCCGAGTGGACGTAGTCCTCGCGGATCCGCGAGACGAGGAACACTTCGTAGTCCATCGCGAGTCCGAAGAGGACCCCCATCAGGATGATCGGCAGGAAGCTGATCACGCTGCCGGTGTGGGTCACGCCGAGGGCGTCCGCGAAGTGGCCTTCCACGAACACGAACGACGTCGCCCCGAAGGCCGCGGCTACCGAAAGCAGGTAGCCGGCGGTGGCCTTGATCGGCACCCAGATCGAGCGGAACACCATGGCCAGCAGGATCAGCGAGAGCCCGACCACCAGGATCCCGAACGGCAGCAGGGCGCTGCCGAGCTGGGCGGAGACGTCGATGCCGACCGCGGTGATGCCGGTGACCGCGGTCTGCGTGCCGTAGGCGTCGCGGAAGTGCTGCTCCTGCCCCCGCAGCCGGGACACCAGGTCGTCGGTTTGCACGGAGTCCGGCGCGGTCGCCGGGACGACCTGGATGATGCCGGTGTCGCCCTTGGGGTTCGGGGTGGCCAGCGGCACCGAGGCCACGCCGGGCAGCCGCCGGATCTCGTCGGCGATCCGGTTCACCAGGCCGACCGGGTCGGTGCTGGTGATGATGTCCGCGGTGACGATCAGCGGGCCGTTGTAGCCGGGGCCGAAGTGCTCGCTGACGACCTCGTAGGTGTCACGCGCGGGGCTGCCGTGCTCCTCGGTGCCGTTGTCCGGCAACGCCAGCCGCAGCGACGCCGCGGGGAGCGCGCAGATCGCCAGCCCGGCGACCACGACCAGCACGGTGACCAGGGGCGCCTTCGTCGCGGTGCGCACCCACCAGCGGGCGACCTGCGGCTTCCGGCGGCGCCGCTTCGGTTTCGGGGCGCGCGGCCGCAACCGCTTGCCCGCGAAGGACATCAGCGCGGGAACGAGGGTGACGGCGATGCCGACGGCGAGGGCGACCGCGACCGCGGCGGCGATGCCCATGGTGGTCAGGAACGGGATCCCGGCCACGGCCAGGCCGAGCAGGGCGATGACGACGGTGAGGCCGGCGAAGATGACCGCGGAGCCCGCGGTGGCGGTGGCGCGGGCGATCGACTCCTCGACGTCGAGCCCTTCGCCGAGCTGGTCGCGGTGGCGGGACAGCAGGAACAGGGCGTAGTCGATGCCGACGGCGAGGCCGATCATCACCGCCAGCATCGGCGCGGTCGACGAGATCGGCGTGACCAGGGTGGCCAGGTAGATCAGCCCCGCGGCGAAGCCGACCCCGAGGACGGCGGTCACCAGCGGCATCACCGCGGCGATCAGGGACCGGAACATCAGCACCAGCACGAGCAGCGCGATGACCAGGCCGATGCCCTCGGTGGGACTGAGCTTCGGCACCCGGTCGGAGAACGCGTCACCGCCGGTGTACACCTGCGTGCCGGTCTGCTTCGCGAGGTCGGCGGCGATCGCGGCGAGCTGTGTCCGGGTGGCCGGCTCGACGGCGGTGAGCTGCACCTTCAGCGGCACGGCGAGGAGCGCGGCCCGGCCGTCCCCCGACACCGCGCCGTGCACGTTCGCATCGAACGGGTTCACGACCGTGGCGACCTGGCCGACCCGCCCGATCCGGGTGACGGCTTCGGCCACCGCGGCCCGGATCGGCGGGGTGTCGGCCTTCGCGCCGTCCCCGGCGACCAGCACCAGCTGCGCGGACGTGCCGCTGACCTCGGGGAAGACGCGGCCGAGATGGTCGAGCGCGTCCTGCGACTCCGAGCCGGGGATGGCGAACGTGTCGTCGGTGCCCTGGTTGAACGCCAGCGCGGCGCCGCCGGCCGCGGCCAGCACCACGACCCACAACGCGAGGACGAGCACGCGCGCCCGGGCTGCGGCCCGGCCGAGCCGGTAGAGGAACGACGACACAAGGACTCCTGACCACGGCGGATACGTCGTGTATCGTAATGCACGATGTATCCGATGCACAGTGCATCGCGTCACTCCTCCGAGTGCACCGGGGAAAGTAAGGTGACCGCATGACGACCAGCGGGACGAGCCTCGGGAGCCCCAAGGGCCTGACGCGCCGGCGCGCGGAGACCCGGCGGCGGGTCATCGAGGCGGCCTACGACGTCTTCACCGAGCTGGGGATCCGGGATGCCCCGGTCGAGCTGATCTGCGAGCGTGCGGGGTTCACCCGCGGCGCCTTCTACTCCAACTTCGCCAGCAAGGAGGAGTTGTTCCTGGCGGTCTACGAGGTGCAGATGCAGGAGCGCACCGAGCGGCTGCACGCCGCGGTCGCCGAGGCCGCCGCGACCGCCGATCCGGCGGCGCCCGACGTGGTCACGCGGGTGCTGCAGGACGCGAGCGTGCTGTTCATGGAGTCGCTGACCGCGGACGAGACGTGGTACCTGCTCAACGTCGAGTTTCGCGCCCAGGCCCTGCGCCAGGCCGAGCTGCGGGCCCCGACCGCGGCCGCCGAGCGCCGGTTCCACGACGCGCTCGCCGAGATCCTGCTCGACCTGCTCGGCCGGCTGGGCCTGCGGCTGACCGTCGAGCCCCGTAACGCCGTCGTCACCATGGTCCGGCTGTACGAGACGATGCTCGAACGGGCCATCCTGGACGAGCTGCCGAGCACGGCCGACAACCGCTACCTCACCGAGGTGCTGCCGCGCTTGCTGACCGCCTTGGTCACCCGGGCCGGCGATTCGACCTTTTCGAGTCCTGACAACGGGAATGACCACCGAACGTCGCATTGACGGCGACGCCGCGGCCGGTACCTTATGGGAGCGCTCCCACAAGTCGGCGGCAGGAGTTTCCCATGGGCGTTCGACGACGACGTCACCTCGGGCCCGGACGGGCGAGCGGCGGTCTCCTGGCCGCTTTGCTGGCCGTACCGGCCATCGCCGCACCACCGGCCTCCGCCGCCGAGCTCGGCCTGACGGTCGACGTGTCCGCCGCCCGGCATCCGATCAGCCCCGACATCTACGGCCTCAACGGCGGCGATCCGGCGTTCAACGCCGAGATCGGCCAGACGGTCGCGCGCTGGGGCGGCAACGCCACCAGCCGCTACAACTTCAAGAACCGCACCTACAACACCGGCAGCGACTGGTACTTCGAGAACATCGTCGCCGACCAGGAGCACTCCGTCGAGGGCATGGTCGGGGCCAACCTCGGCCGCGGCATCAAGCCGGTCGTCGCCGTGCCCCTGAGCGGCTGGGTGGCCAAGGACTCGCCGTCGGCCCACCCGTTCGCCTGCGGGTTCCCGGCGACCCGGTTCCCGCAGCAGGACGGCTTCGACCAGTGGGATCCCAACTGCGGCAACGGAAAGCTCGACCAGCAGAACCTGACCGGCGTTCCTTCCGACACGTCGATCCCGGTGGACGCGGCCTTCGACGGCGAAATGGTGTCGCACCTGGTGTCGCAGTTCGGCACGGCGGCCCAGGGTGGCGTGCCGATCTACGAACTCGACAACGAACCCGTGCTCTGGTCCAGCACGCACCGCGACGTCCACCCCGAGCCGGTGTCGAACGACGAGCTCGGCGGCAAGGGCACCGCGGCCGCCGCGGCGATCAAGGCCGCCGATCCGAGTGCGGCCGTCCTCGGCCCGTCCGGCTGGGGCTACTGCGAGTGGGTCGCGTCCGGAGTGGACGGTTGCGGGCCGGGCGCCGACTCGGCCGCGCACGGCGGGCTCAACCTGTCCCAGTGGTACCTGAAGAACATGAAGGACTACAGCGACGCCCACGGCGGCAAGCGTTATCTCGACTACTTCGACCAGCACTTCTACCCGCAGATCAGCGGCGACAAGACGCCCGAGGCCAACGCCCTGCGGCTGCGGTCCATCCGGTCGCTGTGGGACCCGTCCTACGTCGAAGAGTCCTGGATCGGCCCGAGCGGCGTCAACGCTCCCCCGCTGCAGTTCATCCGCACGATGAAACAGTGGGTCGCGCAGTACAACCCCGGCACCAAGACCGCCATCACCGAGTACAACTGGGGTGCGCTGGACGACATCAACGGCGCCCTGGCCGAGGCCGACATCCTCGGCGTCTTCGGCCGGGAGGGCCTCGACCTCGCCACGATGTGGGGCGAGCCCAAGCCGACCGATCCGGGCGCGTACGCGTTCCGGATGTACCGCAACTACGACGGCGCGGGCAGCCGGTTCGGCGACGTCAGCGTGTCGGCGACGGCCGCCGATCAGGGTCAGCTGGCGGTGTACGCGGCGCAGCGGTCCTCCGACCAAGCGCTGACCGTCATGGTCGTCAACAAGACCGGCGGCGACCTGACCTCGCCGCTGTCGGTGGCCGGGTTCGACAACGCCGGTGCGGCACAACGGTTCACCTACAGCCCGGCGAACCTGAACGCCATCGTGCGCGGCGGCGATCTCCCGGTGAGCGACGGCCGCGTCGACGTGACCTACCCGGCGAACTCCATCACGCTGCTGGTCCTGCCGGCGGCCGGGTGCTCGGCGAGCCTGCAGGTCAACGGCGGCTGGGACACCGGGCACGTCGCGACGGTGACGGTCACCAACCACCGCCGCACGCCGCTCACCGGCTGGCGGGTCGGCTGGACCTGGTCCGGCGACCAGCAGGTCACCAACTCGTGGAACACCACCCTGAGGCAGACCGCCGCGAAGGTGGTCGCCGCGGACGCGGGCTGGAACGGCCGGATCGGGGCGGGCGGCAGCACCACCTTCGGGTTCCAGGCGACCGGTGCGGCACCCCCGCCGACGTTGACCTGCACCCCGGCCTGAGGCAATCCGCTCCCGCGCGGGTGCCGGGCCTGGCACGATTACCGGTATGCCCGACGACACCGAACTGAGGTTGCGCATCACCGGCGAGGACTCCGAGACGCGGCTGCGCGCCCTGCACCGCTGGCTGGGCCGCGAGGACGACCTGCGCGGCCGGGTGGCGCTGCGGAACCGGCCGGTCGCGCCCGGGGAGATGGGCGGGGTGGCGGACGTGCTCACCGTGGCGCTGGGGTCCGGCGGGGCCGCGGCGGTGCTGGTCCACGCGATCTCCCGGTCGGTGAGCACGTGGCTGACCCAGTCGCGCTCCGACGTGACGGTCACCATGACCACCACGACCGGCACCGAGACCCGGGAGATCACGGTGGACGCCCGCCGGGCGCGTGACCCCGAGGCCGTCATCCGCGAAGCCAAGGACGCCTTCTCCGCGGACCGGACCGATCCGCGCTGAGGGACGGCGTGGACGAGCCCTGGTTCCCGGACGCGGCCGCGTCGCGGGCGGTGCTGATCGGCGTCAGCCGGTACGAGTCGGCCGAACTGCCGTCGATCCCCGCCGTGTCCGCCAACCTCGACGACCTGCGCGCGGCCCTCACCGACCCGGCGCTCGGTTCGGTGGCGGCGAGCGGCTGCCGCGTGCTCGGGGACGACGCGACCAAGGCCGGCGTGGGAGCGGCCCTCACCGAGGGCAACACGCAGGCGGCCGACCTGCTGCTGGTGTACTACGCCGGCCACGGCGTGGTCGACGACGACGGGCTGCTGCACCTGGCGCTGCGCAGCACCGACGCGGACCAGGCCGGCTGGACCGCCATCCCGATCACCCTGCTGCAGCGCGAAATCGGGCGCGCCCGGGCCCGGGCCCGGGTGCTGGTGGTGGACTGCTGCTTTTCCGGTCAGGCGGCCGAGGCGATGGCCGCACCGGGCGGTCTGGTGGCCGGCCAGCTCACCATCACCGGCGGCTACACCCTGACCTCGTCGGCGTCCAACCAGCCGTCCCACGCCCCTCGCGGAGCCAGGTACACGGCCTTCACCGGCGCGCTGCTGAACGCACTGGCCGCCCCGGTGCCGTTGACCATGGACGGCATCTACCGCCACACGGACGAGGAACTGTCCGGCCTCGGGCTGCCCCGCCCCCGGCGCCGGGTGACCGACTACGCGTCGGACATCGCGCT
Organism: Amycolatopsis sp. NPDC003861; assembly: GCF_053605405.1. Taxonomy (NCBI): domain Bacteria; kingdom Bacillati; phylum Actinomycetota; class Actinomycetes; order Pseudonocardiales; family Pseudonocardiaceae; genus Amycolatopsis; species Amycolatopsis sp. NPDC003861. Next base: position 7,596 of record NZ_JBSGJD010000098.1, on the reverse strand, counting down.
GGTCCGCGGCCCCGTGCGGCGGCGGGGTGGGTCGGTTCCGGGTTCGCGGCCTGGGGTGGAGGCTGCGGCGCCGACTCGCGGAGGTGCAGCCGAGGCGCCTGCGCCTCGCCAGCCAGAGCCTGAGCCGGCCGCGCGGGTTGAGCCCGAAACCCTGCCCCGCCAACCCGAGCCAAAGCCGGCCACGCGAACCGAAGCCGCCGCGCCGGCAAGCCCCGCGCACCAAGCCGAACCCGCGCCACGCCAGCCCGAACCAAAACCGGCCGCGCAAGCCGAGGCCGAAACCGCGCCCCGCCGCCCCGAGCCCGCCTCGGCTCCCCCACGCCAGCGGCGACCCGTGGCCGCTCTGCCGTTGCCCGGCGGGGCCCTGCGCACCTTCTCCTTCGATCCGCCCGGCCCGGCCGCCTGGCCCAAAGCCCTTGTCCCCGGCGGGACCTTCGTCGTCACGGCCGTTCTCGCCTGGATTGCCTTCACCGATCCCTCCCGCAACGGCGACCCGGGGATCCTCGAGATCGTGGTCGCCATCTTCTTCGGCGGTGCTCTCTCCATCGGCGCCCTCGCGTCCGCCTTCCAAGTGCTCCGGATCCTGTACGACCAAGCGCGACGACCCGCCTCCCCGTGGACCCGCCTGGAAATCGGCCCGGCCGGACTGGCCGTGACCCGCGACGGCAGCCGGCACGAGGTGGCGTGGCCGCAGATCGAACGTGTGACGCTCGCCCGGCAGGCGCCCGGGTCCCCGACCGTGGTGCTCGGCCTCCGCGGGAACGTCGTCCTGCCCGGCACCCCCACCCGGAAGGGGCTGGCCGGTCTTGGCCAGTGCCAACAGTGGTCGGACGTCCTCGCCGCCGCGCGGCGGTTCGCCCCCTCCTCCGTGAGCGTCGAGCGCGACTCCGGCAGGGCCGCGCGTAGCCGTTGATCAGCTCGCCGGATGGTCCGGCGGCTCGGGCGTGTCGAGGCTGGTGCGCAACGACACCGGCTCGAGCAGGACCGCGGCCACCACGCCCAGCACCGCGACCCCGGCCGAAATCGCGAAGACGTGGCCGGTCGCGGTGCCGTAAGCCGCCGGGGGTGGGACTCCCTGGGCAGCCGCGCCGGCGACCTGGCGGGCCAAAATCGCGCCGAGGACGGCCACTCCGATCGTGCCGCCCAGGGACCTGAAGAAGGACACCGTCGCGCTGGCCGCTCCGACGTCTCGCAGGGACACCGCGTTCTGGACCACCAGCACGAAGTTCTGCAACGTCATCCCGACCCCCACGCCGATCAGCAGCATCGCCGCCGCGATGAGCACCAGCGGGGTCGACTCCCCGAAGAAGCCCAAGCCCGCAGCCCGCCGAAGCCGCCGCCGATCACGAGCGCCTCGACCCGGTCGTGGACGGTGTCCCGCTCGACGCGCTCGGTGTAGGGATCGGCCGCGTAGTACCCGAACTCCCCGGCGACCCGCCGGTACTGGGCGGCGCCGTCCGGCCCTGCTTGAGACCGGACTCGTCAGCGCATCGCGGCCTGGAGCCGAGCGGCGCGCGCCCGGGCGTCGGGCCCGGCGGGCGTGCAGAATTCCGTCACCATCGCCAGGATCCGGCCGGCGGCCGCGTCGGGGGAAGCCGTCAGGTCCGGGCTGGAGGCCACCGTGATGCCGCGGGTGCCCGCCTCGTCGCTCATGCTCCACGTGTTGTACCCGGGCACGTCGCCGCCGTGGCCCCACACCGCGGGCGCACCCGGGCCGCAGATCGCGGCCAGCGAAATCCGCATCAGCCCGAGCCCGTAGTCGACCAGACCGCCTTCACCCGGCCAGGGAACCGTGGTCTTCATCTGCGCCAGCAGATCGGCCGGCAGCAGCGAGCCGCCGAGCAAGGCGTCGAAGAAGCGGTTCAGGTCCGCCGCGCTCGAAATGATGTTGCCGGCCCCGAAGTAGCGGCTGAGGTTGTAGGCCGTGACGTCCGTCAGCCCGCGCGGCGCCGGATAGAGCTGCTCGTAGCCGCGGATCGCCGGGCGGGGCACCAAGGGGAAGTCGCGGGGCAGGAACGTGTCCGTGAGGTGCAGCGGCCCGGTGATCCAGTCGGCGAGCACCTGCTCGAACCGGCGGCCGGTGAGCTTCTCCACCAGCAGGGCCAGCACGTTGTAGCCGGTGTTCGAGTACGACCAGCCGGTGCCCGGCGGGAACACCAGCGGCTGCACCGTGCTGTCGTGGATCGCCTCGACCTCGCCGAAGTGCACGAACCGTTCGGTGTCCACCTCTTCGAGGGTCGTCCAGGTGTACTGCGGCGCCAGGTCCCGCGGCACGCCACCGGTGTGCTGCAGCAGCTGCCGCACGGTGATCGGCTCCGGGTAGGGCAGCAGGCCGGGCAGGTACTTCGCGATCGGCTCGTCCAGCCCCAACCGGCCCTTCGCGGCGAGCTTCAGCACGAGCGTCGCCGTGAACGTCTTCGACACGCTCCCGATGCGGAACCGCCCGCCGGTGTCCGGCTTCGCGCCGGTGACGACGTCGGCGACGCCGGCCCGCCCGTGCCACCGCCCGGCCGGATCCGCGGCGACCGCGATCATCCCCACGTTCCCGGCGCGCACGGCCGCCTCCAGCGCGGCCTGCCGCGGGTCCGCCGCCGCGGCGGCGGTACCGGTGCCGGCGACCAGCAACACGGCACAAGCGGCGGAAACGACCCATCGGCGCATGATTCCCCCCGGTGTCCGCGGTCCCCCGACGGTAGCGCAAGACCGGCCGCCGGGTCACCGGCCGGACGGCGCAGCACGGTGACCTTGATGGGTGGCTTCGCCGGCAGCGGCGCGAGGATGGCGAAGGTGCGCTCGGTCCCCGGCAGGACGTCGGACGGCAGCTTGTCGCCGATGTTCAGCACGCCGGTTCGCCAGGCCGAGGATCAGCTCGCGGTCTCGGTGGTCCATCGGAACTCCTTTCCTCGCCGTCCATGCTCGGCGAGGAAGCCGGCCCGCGGACACCGGTGACCCGGCCCGAACTGCCCACCGGTCGGCCGGCGATCTCCAGCCGACCGGCGGGCGCGCTCGTGCTACCGCTTGAGCAGCACGGAGTTCACCAGGGCCGAGGCGGCCTGCTTCTGGGCGTGCGAGCTGTCGACTTCGATCGTGTACGCCCCGAGCGTCCGGAACTGCCGCTCCGGAAGCGGGTCATCGGGGAAGGGCGGGCTTTGCGCGGCCCTGCTGGTCAGCGACACGGTCAGAGAGAAGCAGCCGGGGTCGAGCGGGGCCAGCTTCCGTTCGAGGTCGGGACAGAGCACCAGGGTGTTGGTCTCGGCCTCGCTGGTGAACGTCGCGACCTTCTGCCCCGCGGGGATCTGCAGCGACTTCAGCGGGGAGTCGATCACCGGTGGCGTGGTGCGGATTTTGCCCAGCAGCGCCAGCATGTCCGCGGCCGTCACCGGCTTCGTGGTCGTCACCCGGATCCAGCGACCGGGTCCGTCCTGCCACATCACGCCCTGCGGGTGCGGGATCTGGCCGGCGTCCGACGGTTTCGCCTTCAGCGCGCTGCTCGGCGCGGTGCCGTCGCGGACCTCGATCTGGAACGCGTACCGATGCGCCTGCCCGTAGTGCACGGTGCCGAACTGCGGCTGGATGGCCCAGAACAACAGGCCCCAGGAGCTGTCCTCGAGGCTCACGGCCGGCGCGGTCGGCAGGAGCGGCTCGGTGGCCGGAGCCCCGCTCGCCGAGGCGGGCGGGGCATTCAGGCGCGACGCCGGCGGTACCGTCGTGGCCCCCTGGCCCAGCACCGCGACGGCGCCCACGCCGAGCGCGGCCACGGCGAGCGTCACCGCGGCGACGCCGGCGATGCGGCGACGCCGGAGCCGTCTGGTGGCTCCCGCGAAGACGGCCTCCGGGTCGGGCGCCAAGGATTCCTGTGCGCGCAAGGTGCGGCGCAACGCGTCGAGGTCGGTCATCACTCTCTCCTCTGCCCCGGGCCGTCGCCGCGGGAAAACCCTTCGAACTGCACACCCTCAAGACGCCGCTGCTCCGGCGAACTGTTGCGGTGGCTTGCGGATTCCGGAGGCGGTCGCCCGGTCGCCGGGAATTTTCCGCGGCGGCGCAACAGCCCGCCGGGGTCCCGGCGTCTGAGTTGTGTGCACTTCGAAGAGTTCGCGCGCGAGGAGCTGCCTGACCTGGTGCGGTTCGCGGCCGTCCTGACCGGCGACCGCGAGCTGGCGCAGGACGTGGTGCAGGACGCGCTGGTGCGCGCGCACCAGCAGTGGCGCCGGGTGGCGGCGACCGACCGGCCGAAGCTGTACCTGCGGAAAATGGTCGTCAACGGCTACCTCTCGTGGCGGCGCCGCTGGTACCAGCGCACGGTCCGGACCACCGCGGACGTCACGGGGTACGAGGAAGCGGCCACGCCCGACCACGCGGACCGCATCGCCGACGCCGACCGCCTCGCCCGGCTGCTGGCCGCCCTCTCGCGCTCGCAGCGGGCCGCGATCGTCCTGCGCTTCTACGAAGACCTCGACGACCGCGAGATCGCCGAGGTGCTCGGGTGCGCGACCGGAACCGTGCGCAGTCACATTTCCCGGGGGCTCGGCGCCCTCCGCCTCCAGCTCGCGGACGGCAAGCAGATCACCTGCTGACCACCCCCGACATTCCCGCGGAAGGCCACACACCGGGCGGGCCAGCACACGGACGCCAACCTGGTCTGGGCCCCGGCTACAACACGGTCACCGGCCTGGGATCCCCGACCAGAGAGCTGATCGAGTCCTTCCGCCGCCACAGACGTCGATGGTCGGCACGATCCGCGCGCTGTTCACGCAGGCGCCGGCCGGCCCTCGTCGTCGCCTTCGTCTTCGCGTCGGCCGCGTACCGCCGCAAGATCTCCTAGCGCTCCTGCACCGCGGCCGTCCGGGCACCCGGCTCCCGGCTCCCGGCTCCCGGAGAGAGTCGAGGCAGCTCACCGACAGCCACACCAGCGACCCACCGGCCACGACGTGGACGACGCTGGTGAGCGGGGTGTCCGGCAACCGCGCCGCGATCGCCAGCACGGGCACGGCGACGACGTACCCCACCGCCGGGACGCGCGGGTGGATCCCGGCGCGCAGCATGGCCACCCCGAACAGCACCGTGCCCGCGGCGAAGACCAGCGCACTTCCCAGCAGAGCGACCATCGTCGGGCCGCGGAGCGGCTGCTCGGCGAGGAAGAACAGCACCAGGTTCAGCGTGAACGCCGCGCCACCGAACAGGCCGAGGCCGACGGCGTTCGCCGTGTACGCCACCGCGCCGAACGGGCCGGCCGCGGTGGCCTGCCGCAGGTGGAGCACCGTGAGCAGCGGGACGGTGAACGCCGGGGACAGGCCGAGCACGATGCTCGTCGGCGCGCTCTCGCCGGTGAACGCCTCGATCGCGCCGGGGACGGCGATGGCGACGCCGGCGAGCACGCCGCACCCGGCACCCAGTCTGGTCAGCATGGGGATTCTCCTTGGGACATCGACGTTTCCGTGAACGGTAGGAACCACGCCCGGCCCGGCGGAAGTGCCGGACGGCCGGTGACCGGGTGGCCACTCGGCACGTGCCGTCCGGCCGGAATCCGGTCCCGGAGGTGGCGCACGGCCGTAGGCTCGGGTGATGACGCGGATCGTGCCGTGGGTTTCCGGTGCCGTGTACGGGATCGTGCTGCTGGCCGGGCTGTACTACGTCCTCGCCGGCCTCAGCCCCGCGAACGGGCTCCGGCTCGCCGGCTTCGTCGCCGGGATCGGGGCCTTGTTCGCGCTGGACGCCGTCGAGCGGCGGGTGGCCCGCGGGCCGGGCGCCTTCCTCGTCGCGCGGCTGGTGCTGTTCTTCGCGGTCGCCGCGCTCGACGAGTCGGGGTTGTCGCGGGTGCTGTTCGTGCTGGTGCCGTTCGCCGCGTACCTGACGTTCGGGCGCACCGCCGGGCTCGTGCTCGGCGGGCTGTGCCTCGCGGTGCTCGCCGCCGGGTTCGCGGTGTGGGTGCCCGGCTGGTACACCGACACCGACGCCGTGTCCGACGTGCTCATGTTCACCGTGGGCCTGGTGCTGGCCCTCGCGATGGCCGACGTCGCGGTCCGGGAACGGCGGGCCGCGGCGCGGGTCGCCGAGCTTTCCGCCGCGGCCGAACGCAACCGGCTGGCCCGCGACATCCACGACAGCCTCGGCCACCACCTGACCGCCGTCTCCATCCAGCTGGAGAAGGCGGCCGCGTTCGCCGGCCGGGACCCGGACGTCGCCGGCCAGGCGCTGGCCGAGGCGCGCCGCTCGGTGGGGCACGCGCTCGAGGACGTCCGGACGTCGGTCGGCACGCTGCGGTCCGGCGGGCGGTCCCTGGTCGGCGCGCTCACCGAGCTGGGCGTGGCGCTCGACGTGCACGGCGAGGAACCCGGCCTCGACCCCGCCACGGTCACCACGCTCTTCCGAGCCGCGCAGGAGGCGGTCACCAACGCCCGCCGGCACGGGCGAGCCGGCCGGATCCGGGTTTCGGTGACCTTCGGCGCCGCCACCAGCCTGGTCGTCACCGACGACGGCCGCGGCTTCGACCCCGCCGCGCCCCGACCCGGGTTCGGGCTGCTCGGCCTGCGGGAACGCGCCGCGCTCGTGGGCGGCACTGTGACGGTGGACAGCGAGCCGGGCCGCGGCACCCGGGTCACGGTGGTCGTGCCGTGAGCGTGCGGGTGCTCGTGGTCGACGACCAGCGGCTGGTCCGCGAGGGCATCGCGTCCCTACTGGACATCCAGCCGGGGATCGCGGTGGTCGGCACGGCGGCCACCGGCCGGGAGGCGATCGAGCAGGCCCTCGCGCTCGGCCCGGACGTGGTGCTGATGGACGTGCGGATGCCGGAGATGGACGGCGTCGACGCGGTCGCCGTGCTGCGCCGCCGCGCCCCGGACTGCCGGGTGGTGATGCTGACGACGTTCGACGACGAGGAGTACGTCGTGCAGGCGCTGCGGGCGGGGGCGGCCGGCTACCTGCTGAAGGACCTCCCGGCCGCGGAGCTGGCCGAATCGGTCCGGCTGGCGCACGCCGGCGTCACCCAGCTCGATCGCGCGGCCGCCCGCCACGTCGCCGCGGCGCTGTCCGGGCACCCGGCGCCCCCGGACGTCCTGACCGCCCGCGAGACGGAGGTGCTGCGCATGGTCGCGACCGGGGCGACGAACCGCGAGATCGCGGCCCGGCTGTTCCTCAGCGAGGGCACGGTGAAGAACCACATCTCCCGCATCCTCGGCCGGCTCGGCCTGCGCGACCGCACCCAGGCGGCCGTCTACGCCCGCGACCGGGGCCTCATCTGAGCGGGGTGCCGGATCCAGCCGCGGAACTCAGTCTTTGGTCTGAGAAAAGCTGCCGGAAATCCCCGTTTTTCGCCTGAGGACAATAAGCGGCTCGGCCGCGTAACGTCATTTCCGGCCACGGCGAAACGGGAGGTCCGACCATGAACGACGACCGGGAATCCGCAGTACCGGCGACGCTTCGGCGCAAGGGCAGGTTCGGCGCGCTGCCGAAGATCGACGTCGTCGGGCTCACCATCGATCTCGCGGTGGCCACGGCGGTTCTCCTCGTGCTCACCAAGACGACCGGCGGCCGGCGGGACGAAGCCGCCTGACGCCGGAACCGGTCGTGAGTGGCAAAGCGGGTTCTAACCCGCTTTGC
>NZ_JBSGJD010000097.1:0-31435 GCF_053605405.1 Amycolatopsis sp. NPDC003861 | reverse complement strand
CAGAGCCGGAACTCGCGTGATCAGAGCCGTAACTCGCGAGTTCCGGCTTCAATCACGCGAGTTCCGGGCTCGATCACGCGAGTTCCGCCTGGCTAGTGCTCGTCGAAGTGGCCGTCGTGGGCGCGGTGCAGGTGGCCGTCGTGCACGTAGTCGACGTGGTCACCGTGCGGGATCGTCGCGTGGCCGCAGCCTTCGCGGTGGACGTGGTCGTGGCCGGCGTGCTCGACGTGCAGGGTGGTCATCGGCGGTCCTTCCGGAGTGCGTCCATTTCGGACGGTAACACCGGAACCGCGGCGAAACCTCCCGGCTCACCCGATAGCGGCACCGAAGTCCGAGTTGATCAACCCAGGTTTATCAGTCTAGGTTGACGATCGTGACGGACGAGGAGCTCCTCCAGGCGAGCGCCGACCTGCGCGTCGCGCTCGGGCGGCTGGTCCGGCGGCTGCGCCAGAGCTACGTCGCCGGCGAACCGACCCTGCCCGAACGCTCGGTCCTGTCCCGGCTCGACCGCGACGGCCCGGCCACCCCGGGCTGCCTGGCCGACCTCGAACGCGTCAAACCGCAGGCCATGGGCGTCACCCTGGCCGGGCTGGTCGAGCGCGGGCTCGTCGAGCGGCGCAAGGACGACTCCGACGGCCGCAAGGTCCTCATGTCGGTCACCGAAACCGGCGTCAAGCTGCTCACCGACCGGCGGTCGCAGACCACCCGGCGGATGGCGGCCGCGCTCGCCGGGAAGTTCACCGCGGCCGAGCAGCGCGAGCTGATCGCGGCCATCCCGCTGATCGAGCGGCTGGCGGACGAGCTGTGAGCTACAAGTGGGTCGCGCTGTCGAACACCACGCTCGGCGTGCTGATGTCCGCGCTCGACGGCTCGATCGTCATCATCTCGCTGCCGGCCATCTTCCGCGGCATCGGGCTCGACCCGCTCGCCGCGGGCAACATCGGCTACCTGCTCTGGATGATCCTCGGCTACCTGCTGGTGCAGGCCGTGCTGGTGGTGACGCTGGGGCGGCTCGGCGACATGTTCGGCCGGGTCAAGATGTACAACATCGGCTTCGTCGTGTTCAGCGCCGCGTCGGTCGCCCTGTCCTTCGACCCGTTCCACGCCGGTGCCGGGGCGCTCTGGCTGATCGGCTGGCGGGTCGTGCAGGCCGTCGGCGGCTCGATGCTGACGGCGAACTCGGCGGCCATCCTCACCGACGCCTTCCCCGCCGAGCAGCGCGGGATGGCGCTGGGCGTCAACCAGATCACCGCACTCGCCGGGCAGTTCCTCGGCCTGGTCGTCGGCGGGCTCCTGGCCGAGATCGACTGGCGCGCGGTGTTCTGGGTCAGCGTCCCGTTCGGCCTGCTCGGCACGATCTGGTCGATCCGCAGCCTCCGCGAAGTCGGGACGCCGCAGCGGGCGAAGGTCGACTGGGGCGGCAACGTCACCTTCGCGGCCGGGACCGCGCTGGTGCTGGCCGCGATCACCTACGGCATCCAGCCCCACGGCGGCGCGGCCACGGGCTGGGGCAACCCGTGGGTGCTCGGCGGGATCGGCGCCGGCGTGCTGCTGCTCCTGCTGTTCGGCGTCATCGAGACGCGTGTCGCCGCGCCGATGTTCCAGCTCGGCCTGTTCCGGATCCGCGCGTTCGCCGCCGGCAACATCGCCGCGTTGCTGACTTCGGTCGCGCGTGGTGGCATGCAGTTCATGCTCATCATCTGGCTGCAGGGGATCTGGCTGCCGCTGCACGGCTACGACTACGAGCAGACGCCGCTGTGGGCGGGCATCCACATGTTGCCGCTGACCGTCGGGTTCCTGATCGCCGGGCCGGTGTCCGGGTACCTGTCCGACCGCTTCGGCGCCCGGCCGCTGGCCACCGGCGGCCTGCTCCTGGTCGCCGCGGCGTTCCTCGGCCTGCTGGCCCTGCCGGTGGACTTCCCGTACCCGGCGTTCGCGGCGCTGCTCGTGCTGAGCGGCATCGGCCAGGGCATGTTCGCCGCGCCCAACACCTCGGCGATCATGAGCAGCGTCCCGACCGAGCAGCGCGGCGTCGCCTCCGGCATGCGGGCGACGTTCCAGAACTCCGGGACGTCGCTGTCGATCGGCGTGTTCTTCTCGCTGATGATCGCCGGGCTGGCGGCGTCGCTGCCGCAGACGCTGACCGGCGGGCTGCAGGCCCACGGCGTCCCGGGCCCGGTCGCCGACGGCGTCGCCCAGCTGCCGCCGGTGAGCACGCTGTTCGCCGCGTTCCTCGGCAGCAACCCGGTCGGGCACCTGCTCGGCCCGGACGTCCTGGCCGGGCTCGCCCCGGCCGACCGGGCGACCCTCACCGGCGGCTCGTTCTTCCCGCAGCTGGTGTCCGGCCCGTTCCACCACGGCCTGGTGGTCGTGTTCACCGCGGCCGCGGCGATGGCCGTCGTCGCCGCGATCGCTTCCGCTTCCCGCGGCGCGAAGTTCGTCCACACCCCCGAACGAGCGAAGGAGACCCGATGACCGACGAGATCATCGCCGGAACCGTCACCATCACCGGCCACGGCGGCGACGAACTCGAGGCGTACCTGGCCAAACCGACCGACGACACCCCGCGCGGCGGCGTCGTGGTGATCCACCACCTGCCCGGCTACGACGGACCGACGAAGGAGATGGTGCGCCGCTTCGCCGTCGAGGGCTACAACGCGCTCTGCCCGAACCTGTACACGCGAGAAGCGCCGGGCGCGGACCCCGACGACGCGGCGGCCACGGTCCGCGCGGCGGGCGGCGTCCCCGACGACCGCCTGGTCGGCGACGTCTCGGGCGCGGCGGACTACCTGCGCGCGCTGGAGAACGCGAACGGCCGCATCGGCGTCATCGGGCACTGTTCGGGTGGCCGCCACGCGTTCCTGTCGGCCTGCTCCCTGGACCTCGACGCGGCGGTGGACTGCTACGGCGCGTTCGTCGTCAACGACCCGCCGGAGACGCTGAAGCAGATGAAGCCGCTGCTCGGCCTGACGCCGCAGCTGTCCTGCCCATTGCTGGGCATCTTCGGTGCGGACGACCAGTTCCCGAGTTCCGACGAGGTGGCGGTGCTGGCCGCGGAGCTGGAGAAGCACGGCAAGGAGCACGAGTTCCACACGTACGCGGACGCCGGCCACGCGTTCTTCGCCGTCGACCGCCCGAGCTACCGCCCCGAAGCCGCCAAGGACGGCTGGGAGCGGATTCTCGACTTCTACGCCCGCACGCTGACCGCCTGAGAGGAACCCCCAAATGTGCACTTACCTGACGGAGAAGTTCGCGCTCGAAGGCAGCGGCAAGGGCGCCCGCGGCTGGTTCCGGTTGAACGAGGGCACGGTGTACGTCGACCACCCGGTCCACGCCCCGTACGCGCACACGGTGAACATCGACTTCCGCAACCCGGCCTTGGGCGCCTCGGCGCGGGTGGCCGTGGAACTGACCGAAGAGGACGCCTTGGCGCTGGCCGACGCCATTCACGCGGCGGTCAAGTCGGCACCCGCCGGGCTGGCTTCGCGGAACCAGTGAGGCCGCGGGTCACCGGAACCGGCGCCCGGCGGCCTGGACGAACGCGTTCAGGATGTCCTCGAGGCGGTCCTCGTGTTCCCTCAGCGCGGCGCGCTCCGCGCTGTGGCGGAGGGCACTGATCGGTTCGAACGCCGAGTCGGCGAGGCGGAGGAGGTCGGGATCCTCGGTGAGCAGCCGGAGCGCGAACCGGGCGTGGTCGGCCGCGGCCCCGCTCCGGTCCGCTTCCGTGTAGGCGGCCCTGGTGTCCGTGCCGTCCGGGTCCCGCTGCCGCAGCAGCCAGAGGGAGATCACCTTCTGCCGGAGCTCGGTCATCGATCCCGCGAACGCCGCGCAGGCCGCGATCCGTTCCTGGCGGAGACGTTCTTCGCGGGCTGTTCTCTCCGCCCGCCGCGCGGTGAGCCGGCCGAACAGGTAGGTGAGACCCGATCCGGCCAGCGTCCCGCCGACCGCGATGAGGCTGGCGAGCACGGCGTTCATGCCGAAGCCTCCTACGGGGTGTAGAGCGCGCCCAGGAACTCCAGCAGCAGCCGCTCCCGCAACGGCGCCGGTGCCGTGGCGAGGAGCGCGTTGATCGGCGCCATCCGGTCCGGCAGACCCGCACCACCGCCGAGGCCGGCCGCGGCGAGGAGGCCCGCGAACTGCTCCGACGTCAGCGTCGCCGGGTCGAGGGCCGCGACGAACTCGGCCACGGCGGGGTCCACGACCACCGGCCCGGCGGCGCGCGCCGCGGCCACCGATGCCGCCAGGTCGGTCAGGAACTCCTTCTCGCTGCCGCGGTTGGCCGCCGTCACCGTCAGGTGCAGGTTCGGCGGCGACGCCAGGTGAGCGAACTGCGGCTGCACGTACCAGCCGCGCACCTTCATCTCGTCGGCCACCGTGAACAGGTCGAAGCCGTCGTCGCCGGTGAACGCGATCAGGGTCGACACCGGGTCGCCCAGGACCCGCAGGCCCGGTACCTCCGCGATACCCGAGCGGATCCGCGCAGTCGCCTCGCGCGCGGCGGACGCCAGCTCGAGGTAGCCCTCGGCACCGAGGTGGTGCACCACGGCCCACGCCGCCGCCAGCGGGCCGCCCGAGCGGGTGCTCTGGATCGTCGTGTTCAGCATCGTGTACCCCGGCCAGGCCGCGCTCGCGAAGTAGTGCGTGCGCCGCAGCTCCGCCGAAGCGTGCAGCAGCACCGATGTCCCCTTCGGGCAGTACGCGTACTTGTGCAGGTCCACCGAGATGCTCGTGACGCCAGGGACGCGGAAGTCGAACGGCGGGACGTCCGCGCCGAGCCGGGCGAAGTACGGCAGGACCCAGCCGCCGATGCACGCGTCGACGTGCATCCGGACGCCGCGCTCGAGCGCCGCGGCCGCGATCGGGGCGATCGGGTCGAGCACGCCGTGGGCGTACGACGGCGCACTCGCCACGACCAGGACCGTCGAGTCGTCGATCGCCGCGGCCATCGCCGCCGGGTCGGCGCGGAAGGTCACCGGGTCGACCGGGACGTCGACGCGCCGCAGCCCGAACAGGTGGGCCGCCTTGTGGAACGCCGCGTGCGCGGTGGTCGGGAGCACGATCGAGGGCGCGGCCACCGCGGGGTGCGCGTCCCGGGCCGCCAGCACCGCCAGCAGGCACGATTCGGTTCCGCCGGAGGTCACCGAGCCGACCACTCCCGGCACCTGGCCGAGCAGCGCGGCCGCCGCGGCGACGAGGTCGTTCTCCATCTTCAGCAGGCTCGGGAACGCCGTCGGGTCCAGGCCGTTGGCCGACGACGCCAGCGCGTGCGCCGCCGCGCCCAGGGAGTCCACTTCGGACAGCCCGCTGTCGTAGACGTAGGCCAGGGTCCGGCCGCCGTGGGTCGGCAGGTCGCCCGCGCGCAGCTCGCGCAGCCGCGCGAGGACGTCCTCAGGCCGGCTCATGGCGCGGCTCCAGGACCGAGCGCCGCAGCAGCGGCAGGGCCAGCGCGATCAGCACGCCCGGGATGACCGACGCCCCGACGAGGATGGCCACGATCGCGCTGTGCGGCTGGAACGCCGTGGCGTCCGTGCTGGACACGTACCCGCCGAACGCCAGGATCAGCGCCCAGAGCCCGCCGCCGAAGGCCAGCCCGAGCGTCTCCCCCGCGGTCCACACCCCCGCCGCGATCCCCGCGCGGGTCTCGCCGGTGCGGTCCTCTTCGGCGGTGATCAGGTCCGGCAGGATCGCCAGCGGGAACACCGAGATCCCGGCGTACCCGACGCCGCAGAGGGCCACGAAGACGAACGAGACGACCAGCGGGATCGACTGGGCGAACACCAGCCCCAGCAGCCCGACCGCGAACGCCGCCGTCGCCAGGCGGAAGCCGTTGAGCTTGCCGACCCGCTCGCCCAGCCGCGGCCACAGCGGCATGGTGACCAGCGCCGGGCCGACGAAGATGACGAACAGGATCGTGCCGTAGGCGTCGTCGCCGAGGATGCGCTCGGCGAAGAACGGGATCGCGGCGAGCACCGTGCCGATGCCGAGCGCCTGGATGAAGTACGTGCCGAGCAGCCAGCGGAACGGCCGCCAGCCGGCGAGCGTGCGGACGAGCTCCTTCAGGTTCACCGTGTTCGGCCGCAGCGAGCCGACCGGCGCGTCCTTGAGGCCGAAGTAGACCAGCAGCGTCGCGGCCAGCACGATCAGCCCGATCACCACGGCCATGATCCGGTACCCGGCGACCCCCTCGATCCCGGCGGTGATCGCCGGGGCGCCCCCGCCGCAGACCAGGATCGTCACGGCCAGCACGCCGATCCGGACGCTGGTGAGCTTCGTGCGCTCGGCCGCCGACTCGGTCAGCTCGGCGGGCAGCGCGTTGAACGGCACCTGGAACAGCGCGTACGCCGTGGCGCAGGCGGCGAACGTGATCGCCACGTACAGCGCGTCCGGCAGCGGGTCGCCGAAGCCGGGGTGGGCGAACATCGCCGCGAACAGGATCGCCACGCCGATGCCGCCGATCAGCAGGAAGCGCCGCCGGCTGCCGGTCTTGAGCAGGTCGGCGTCCGACAGCCGGCCCGCGATCGGGTTGAACAGCACGTCCCAGGCCTTGGGCACGAACACGATCGCCGCCGCCCAGCCCGCGGGCACGGCCATCGTGTCGGTCAGGTACTTCACCAGGACCAGGCCCGGGACCGTGCCGAAGGACCCGGTGACGAAGGAGCCGAGCGAATAGCGGAACCTCGTCCGGCCGGACAGCGTCGCCATGGTCCTCCTCGAATGGCTTACCGGGTGCCCGCATGAGTATTCGATCTCGGCGGACACCCGGTAGGGGTCGAGGGGAATCGTGCCATCGTCGTGACCTGGCGCACGGAGCGACCCGCCGGTCAGCCCAGGGCGCGGGCGATCTTCTCCAGCGTCGCGGCGTCCCCGCGCAGCAGCAGCTGGGTGACCACGGTGTCCTCCCAGGCCTTCAGCTCTTCGCGGATCTTCTCCGGCGGACCGATCAGCGAGGTGTCCTCGACCAGCGACGTCGGGATGGCGGCGGCCGCCTCCGCCTTTTTGCCGGCCAGGAAGAGCTCCTGGACCTCGTCGGCGACGTCGCCGTAGCCGAGCCGCGCGTAGACGTCGTGGTGGAAGTTGACGCTCTTGGCGCCCATCCCGCCGATGTACAACGCCAGCGACGGCTTGATCCAGCTCGCCGCCTCCTCGACGTCGTCGTGCACGATCACCGGCAGCGAGCAGGGCACCTCGAACGTGGCGAAGGTGTGCCGCGCGCCCGGCCGCGAGAAGCCTTCTTCGAGCGCGGCCTTGTAGAAGTCGTTGCTCTTGGGTGAGAAGAACAGCGGCAGCCAGCCGTCGGCGATCTCCGCCGCCAGCGCCACGTTCTTGGGGCCTTCGGCGGCCAGGTGGATCGGGATGTCCTTGCGCAGCGGGTGCACGGTCGGCTTCAGCGGCTTGCCGAGCCCGGTGCCGCCCCGGTAGGGCAGCTGGAAGTGCTCGCCGTCGAGGGTCACCGGTGCCTCGCGGGCGATCACCTGCCGGACGATGTCGACGTACTCGCGCGTCCTCGCCAGGGGTTTCGGGTACGGCTGGCCGTACCAGCCCTCGACGACCTGCGGGCCGGACGCGCCGAGCCCGAGCACCATCCGGCCGCCGGAGAGGTGGTCGAGGGTCAGCGCGCTCATCGCCGTCGCCGTCGGGGTCCGCGCGGCCATCTGGACGATGTTCGTGCCCAGCCGGATCCGGCTGGTGGAAGCGCCGTACCAGGCCAGCGGCGTGAAGGCGTCCGAGCCGTACGCCTCCGCCGTCCACACCGAGTCGAAGCCGAGCTCCTCGGCCTTGAGGACGGCTTCCAGCGCACCCGGCGTCGGGCCGCTCTGCCAGTACCCGACGTGGAATCCCAGCTTCACGAATGCCTCCTAGGTGTTTCGACGGACGTTCGGCGCGTAGTGCTCGGGCTTGCCCCGCTCGGACAGCGGCGGCAGGTTCCTGGGTGGAGTTTCGACCAAGGGCGCGTCCGGAGCCACCTGTCCGCGCTCGCGGCGCCACCCGGCGCGGGCTCGCGGGTGGTAGCGGCGGTCGTGCGGGACGAGCCTGAAAACGGCGTTGACGAGCCGGCCGAACCGCCGGTGCCGCCGGGCGTCGCGCTCGGTCCAGCGGAAGCCGAGCAGGTCGCGGATCTCGCGGTCGTAGAGGCCGATCGTGAGCCAGACGAAGCTGCGGGCGATCACCCGCTGGGCCGGCCGCCACAGCGCGTCCGGCAGCCACGGCAGGAACGGCGGTTTGCCGAGCCCGCGGATGTCGAGGACGTCCCGGGTGGCCTTGTTGTCCTCGAGGACCTCGGTGCACATGTGCTTCCAGTAGCGCTGGAAGTCCTCCCAGCTCTCCGGCACCGGCCGCATGGTCAGGTCGTACATCCGCCACCAGCGGACGTGCTCGTCGAACAGCTGCCGCTTCCCGGCCTCGCCGAGGCCGCCCATGAAGTGGTCGGCGATGAGGATGGTGCTGACGAAGAAGGTCGCGTGCGCCCAGTAGTAGGTGCCGGGGTCGAGCGCGTGGTAGCGGCGGCCCTGCGCGTCGACGCCCTTGATGCGGTCGTGGTAGCCGCGGACTTCGAGGGCGGTCGCGTGGGCGCGCGGGCCGTCGTAGACCACGCCGCCGATCGGGTAGAGCGAGCGGAACAGCCGCTGCCAGCGCTCTTCGAAGAACCGCGAGTGCTGCTCGACGCCGGCACCGAGGCCGGGGTGCATGTTCTGCATGGAGCCGGCCCACAGGCCGATGAGCAGGCCGCGCCAGTCGCCGAAGTACTTCCAGGTCAGCGAGTCGGGGCCCAGTGGCTCGGGGGTCATCGGCACACTCCTCGTCGCGTCGAAACTGACTACGGCTGTTGTCAGGCTAGGATCTGACAACAGTTGTAGTCAACCGAGGAGCTGTGATGCCGGGCCGGACCTGGGCGGGCACGACGCTGGACGACCGGAAGGCGCTCCGGCGCGAGCAGCTGGTGGCCGCGGGCCTGGAGCTCCTGGGCACCGAGGGCTCGGCCGGGACGAGCGTCCGCGCGGTGTGCCGGCACGCGAAGTTGACCGAGCGCTACTTCTACGAAAGCTTCGCCGACCGCGAAGAGCTCGTCGCGGCCGTGTACGAGCACGTCGGCGAAGAGGCGCGGCAGGCGCTCGTCGACGCGGTGCGGGACGCGCCCACGCCGGTGTCGCGCGCGGAGCACGCCGTGCGCGCGTTCGTCGAGCTGATCGTCGACGACCCCCGCAAGGGCCGGGTCCTGCTGCTCGCACCGCTGACCGACCCCGCGCTGACCCGCCGCGGCCTGCACCTGCTGCCGGTGTTCGCCGCCCTCGTCGGCGAGCAGCTGTCCCACGGCGACGAGACCGAACGCCGGATGGTCGCCGTCGGGCTGGTCGGCGCGCTGAGCAACGTGTTCATCGCCTACCTCGACGGCTCGCTGAAGGTTTCGCGCGAGCGGCTCGTCGCCCACTGCGTGAAACTCGTCCTCGGCGCCGACGGTCACTGACCCACCTCCTGCTGCTGACACTCGCGTGGCCGATCGGGCACACTCAACCCATGCGTACCGCTGGGCGGAACGACGGCGTGAGCGGCGACGGCCTGGTCGCGGCCCGGCTCGCCGCGCTCCTGGAAGCCTTCCGGCCGGGTGACGAGACGCTCGGCGTCTCCGAGCTGGCCCGCCGGACCGGGCTGGCGAAGACGACCGTGCACCGGCTCGTCGGGCACCTGACCGAGACCGGGCTGCTCGAACGCGACGCCGGCGCGGTGCGGCTCGGGCTGCGCCTGTTCGAGATCGGCCAGCTCGCCTCGCCGCGGCGCGGGCTGGTCGAGGCCGCCCGGCCGTACCTGGCCGACCTGCGCGAAGCCACCCGCAACACGGTCCATCTGGCGATCCTCGAAGGCACCGAAGTGGTGTACCTCGACGTACTCCGCGGCCCGGACGCGCCGACGTTGCCCTCGCGCATCGGCGGCCGGTTCCCGGCGCACGCCACCGGCGTCGGCAAGGCGATCCTGGCGTTTTCCCCGGAAGCGGTGGTGAACCAGGTGATCGAGGCCGGGCTGCCGCGGATGAGCGCGCGGACGATCACCGCCCCCGGCCTGCTCCGCCGTCAGCTCACCCGCGTCCGCGAGGACGGGATCGCCTTGGAGCGCGAGGAATCCGGCGTCGGCGTGGTGTGCGCGGCGAGTCCGCTGCTGGACGCCGGCGGGGTCGCGGTGGCGGCGGTGTCGATCTCCGGCTGGGCCAACCGGATGCGGACCGAACGGGTCGCCCCGGCCGTCCGGACGGTCGCGCTCGCGCTGACCCGGACGCTCTCCGGCTCCACTGCGGACAGTCGAAGATAACTTTGCCGGGCAACGGTTTTCCGGCGACCGACCGGTCCGTGGTCCCGGGTTCGCGGCACCCGCTACGATCCGTGCAATGGTCCAGCACCGCCCGGTCCCCGCCGCGCACCGGTTGCTGTCGCTCGACATCGTGCTCGCGCTGCTGGCGCTGGCCGGCGGGCTGCGCGTCCTCTACCTCGCCGCGCCCGAGCCGGCCCTGCCCACGGAGGCGGCGACGGTCGCCCACGCCTACGCGCTCGGCAACCTGACGTCGTTCGCGGACGCGGGCGGAGCGGGGGTGAGCCCCTTCGGCTGGCTGCAGCTGGCGGCGGCCACGATGGTCTCGGACGCCTTCGGCCGCTCGGCCACGGCGCTGGCCGCGGTCCGCGAGACGGTGCTGGTCGCGGCGCTGGCCATCGCGGTGCTGACGTGGCTGCTGGCCCGCCGCCTCGGCTTGACCCGCTGGGCCGCGGCGGCGGCGGTCCTGCTGCCGGCGGCCTCCCCGCTGGCGCTGGGGTTGCAGCGGCTGGTCGTGGTGGAGCACCTGGCGGTCGTGTGGGCACTGGGGGCGCTGGTCCTGATCACCCGCCGCCGCGCCCGCATCCGCCACGACATCGCGGCGGCGGTGTGCCTGCTGGCGGCGGTGCTGACGTCCCCGCTGGCCCTGTTCTTCCTGCCGGCGGCAGGCTGGCTCCTGGTGCGGCGCGCACCGGTGCGGGCGGCACTGGTGGTGGTGCTGCTCAACTTGGGGCTGGGCATCGCGTTCGGCCCGGCGGCCTCGGCGCTGCGCCCCCACCTGGCGGCGGCGACCCGCCCCTCGGTGGCCGACTGGGCGGCGTTGGACCCGGTGTGGGCGGCCCTGTCGCTGGCCGGCCTGGCGGCGGCGCTGGCGGTCCGCTCGGTGCGCCCGCTGGCGGCAACGGGGTCGATGCTGGCGGCGACGCTGCTCGTGCCGGGGGTGCCGGACACGGCGGTGCTGGCGTTGCTGGTGCCGGTGACCCCGGTGCTGCTGGCGGGAGTGGCACAGGCAGCAACCCGCCGCCGTTCTCCGGCCCGCCACGGCCGGCCAGCCACCCGAAGCCGTGCCACAACAACGCTGGGCGGCCTCGCCCACGCGCTCATCCGGGCCCGCCACGGCAGCGCAGACCGACCGCCGGAGACCGCACCGGCCACCCCGACGCCGCACCGCGAGGCCGCGGACTGGCCCGGCCAAACCGAAGCCCCACCAGCAACCCCCGTACCGCACCTCAAAGCCGCCGACTGGCCCGGCCAAACCGACACCCCACCACCAACCCCCGCACCACACCTCAAAGCCGCCGACCGGCCCGGCCAAGCCGACGCCCCACCAGCCACTCACGCCCACCCGAGCCGGCCCGAAACCTCCCCCGCTGCCGTCCCCCGGCACGGCTGTGCCACCCGGCGGCGGGCCGTTTCCGTCCTCGCCGGCGCCGTGCTCGTCATCGCGCTCGGCGTCAGCTGGGGCCTCGGCTATCCTGCCCTCCGGCCCAGCGTCGACCGGGGCAGTCCCCTCTCGTCCGCCCGGGAGTGGTTGCACGCCAACGCTTCCGGCTCCCGGCTCCTCGTCGACGACGCCGCCTGGGCCGAACTCGCCGACACCGGCTGGCCGACCGGGCTGCTCGCCCCGCCCGCCTCCTGCTCCGTCGCCTGCCCGCCCGCCGAGTGGGCCGTCTTCGGCAGCGATGCCCCCTCCCTCCGGCACCACTTCCCCGCCCTGGACGGCGCCCTCGCCGGCGCCGGCCCCACCGCCGTCTTCGGCGACGGTGGTACGCGGGTCACCGTCTGGCGGCTGGGCCTGCCGCCGCCCGATCCCGCCGCTCCGCCCGAGACGTCCGCCCGGGCTCACGCCGGCGAAGCGCTGGCCGCGTCCGCCCGGATCACCTCCTCCCCCGGGGCCGTCGCCGTGTTGCGGGACGGCTGTGCCGATCCGCGGCTCATCGCGACGATCGCCGCGCTCGCCGCCATCCAGCCCGTCGACATCGCGGCCTTCCCCGAGATCCCCGGTGAGGACGCTGCCGGGCAGCCGCGCCGCCGGGTCCTCCTCCAGAACCGCGAAGACGAAACCGCCGCCTTCTACGCCGGCCAGCGCGACCTCTTCCGGCCCGCCTCGGTCGTCCGCACCGCCGGCGGCGTGCTCGTCACCTACCCGCTGTTCGCACCGCCCGGGCTCCTCCCCCAGACCCGGTAGGTTCCGGGCATGGGGCGTCGTGTCCAAGGAGCTACAGCGCCGCGACGTTGCGCTCCGGGTGCGCCGGCCGATGCAGGGCCGGGACGTCGGCCAGCAGGCCGCGGCGGGCCAGCACCGGGCGGACGCCGTCGCCGAACCAGTACGCCTCCTCCAGGTGCGGGTAGCCCGACAGCACGAACTCGGTCACGCCGACGCTGTGGTACTCCTCGATCAGGTCCGCGACCTCTTCGTGGCTGCCGACCAGCGCGGTCCCCGCGCCGCCGCGGACCAGGCCGACGCCGGCCCACAGGTGTGGGTGGATCTCCAGCCCGCGGACGCCGCCGTCGGTCCGGCCGCCGTGCAGCGCGACCATCCGCTGCTGCCCGACCGACTCGCTCGCCGCCAGCTGGGCCTGCGCCTTGGCGACCTGCTCGGGGCTCAGCGCGTCGAGCAGCTTCTGCGCCTCCGCCCAGGCCTCGGCCGAGGTGTCGCGCGAGATCGTGTGCAGCCGGACGCCGAACCGGATCGGCCGGTCCCCGGCCAGTTCGCGCACCTTGCCGATCTTCTCGGCGACCTGCGCGGGCGGCTCACCCCAGGTCAGGTACACGTCGGCGTGGCGCGCCGCGACCGGCAGCGCGGCCGGGGACGAGCCGCCGAAGTAGATCGGCGGCACCGGATCCGGTGCGGCCGGCGTCGTCGCGCCTTCCACCCGCAGGTGCTCCCCGGCGAAGCTGAACGGCTCGCCGGACCAGACGCCGCGGGCGATGGTCAGGAACTCGTCGGTGCGGGCGTACCGGGCGTCGTGGTCGTGCCAGTCGCCGAAGCGGCGCTGCTCGACCGCGTCGCCGCCGGTGACGATGTTGAGCAGCACGCGACCGGCGGACAGGCGCTGGAACGTCCCCGCCATCTGCGCGGCGAGCGTCGGCGAGATGACGCCCGGGCGCAAGGCGACCAGGAACTTCAGCCGGGTCGTCTCCCGGATCAGCGCGGCCGTGGTGAGCCACGCGTCCTCGCACCACGTGCCCGTCGGCGTCAGGACGCCTTCGAAGCCCTGCCGCTCGGCCGCGCGGGCGACCTGGGCCAGGTAGCCGAGGTCCGGGTCGCGCTGGGCGGCCGGGCCCGCGGACCGGTTGGCGTGGAAGCGTTCCACGATCGTGCGGCCGTCGCCGCTGGTGGGCAGGAACCAGTGCAGCCTGATGCTCATCCGTTGCTCCTCGCCTGGTCCAGGTCGGGACCGAACCGCCGGTCGACGAAGGCGGCGAAGTCCACCTTGCCCGGCAGAGTCTTCTCGTCGGTGAAGGCGTCCGCGAGCTGCTGTTCGGACGCCACCACCGAGTCGTCCAGCACGATCGGCAGGTCACGGCCCGCTTCGACGGCCTTCCGCGCGACTTCGAGCTTCAGCCCGGTCTCCTTGGCCCACGCCTGCGCCCACTCTTCGCGGTGCGTGTCGGCCCACTTCTGCGCCTTGACCACGCGCACGGCGAAGTCCCGCAGGGCGGAGTTCTTGCCGGGATCGCCGAGCGCGGCGGTGCTCGCGGTCAGGAAGCCGAGGCCGTTCGACGCGCCCCGGCCGTCGGCCAGCACCCGCGCGTGGGCTTCGATCTGCGCCTGGGCGGTGTAGGGGTCCCAGATCGCCCAGGCGTCGATGGTGTGCTGCGTGAACGCGGCGTAGGCCTCCGACGGCTGGAGGAAGCTCAGTTTGACGTCCTTTGTGGACAGTCCGTTGTTGTGCAGGGTGTTCAGGAGCTGTCCGTGCGCCGAGGAGCCCTTGGCGACGCCGATCGTCTTGCCCTTCAGCGAAGCGACGTTCTGCAGCGGCGAGTCCGGCGGGACGAGGAGGGCTTCCCGCTCGACATTGCTGCGCGAGACGCTGATCACCTTGATCTTCGCCTTCGCGGCGGCGGCGAAGATCGGCGGCGTGTTGCCGACGCGCCCGGTGTCGATCGCGCCGGCCGAGGCGGCTTCGAGCAGCGGCGGGCCGGAGGTGAACGTGGCCCACTCGATCTGGTACGGCGCCCCCTGCAGCAGGTTCGCGGCGGTGAGCAGGGACTTGACACCGCCCTTCTGGTCGCCGACCTTGAGCGTCACCTTCGCCAGGTCGGCCGCGCTCACCGAGGCCGGCACGGGCGCTTCCCCGCTGGTCGCCGTCCCGCAGGCGGAGACCACGAGGGCCGCCGTGAACGCGATGATTCCCTTACGCCACAGCATCTTCGGTCACTCCCAGGTCGGCCAGCACGCGGCGGCGGAGGGTGTCGTGGTCGGCGGCTTCGCGCGGCCGGTGCGCGGCCACGATCCGGCCGCCGTCGAGCACCAGGACGCGGTCGGCGAGCCGCAGGGCTTCGTCGACGTCGTGGGTCACCAGCAGCACACCCGGCCGGTGCCGCCGCCAGAGGTCCTGGACGAGGCCGTGCATGGAGATCCGGGTGAGTGCGTCGAGGGCGCCGAACGGCTCGTCGAGCAGCAGCAAGTCCGGCTCCCGCACGAGCGCGCGGGCCAGCGAAACGCGCTGGGCCTCGCCGCCGGACAG
Organism: Amycolatopsis sp. NPDC003861; assembly: GCF_053605405.1. Taxonomy (NCBI): domain Bacteria; kingdom Bacillati; phylum Actinomycetota; class Actinomycetes; order Pseudonocardiales; family Pseudonocardiaceae; genus Amycolatopsis; species Amycolatopsis sp. NPDC003861. Next base: position 16,445 of record NZ_JBSGJD010000097.1, on the reverse strand, counting down.
CGTGAGCGGCCAGTCGTCGGCGTGCTCGGCCAGGTGCACCTCGGCCAGCGCCTTCTCGGCGAGCGCCCGGTTGCGGGACTTCGTGACGCCGTCCTGGCGCAGTCCGAGCACGACGTTGCGCCAGACCTTCCGCCACGGCAGCAATCTCGGCTGCTGGAACGCGACCGAAACGGTGCCGGTGACGTCCACGCCGCCTTCGACGTCGGAATCCAGGCCGGCGAGCACCCGCAGCAGCGTGGACTTGCCGGATCCGCTGCGGCCGAGCAGGGCGACGAACTCGCCGCGGCCGACGGTCAGGTCGAGGCCGGAGAGGACGGTCCGGTCGCCGAACCGCTTGGTCAGACCGCGGACCTGCGCTACCGGGTTCGCCACCGCAGCACCTTCCGTTCCAGCAGCCGGACCAGCGCGTCGGTGACCAGGCCGAGCAGGGCGTACAGGACCAGCCCGACGACTACGACGTCGGTGCGCAGGAATTCCCGGGCGTTGTTGATGAGGTAGCCGACCCCGGCGTCGGCGTTGACGGTCTCGCCGACGATCAGCGCGAGCCAGGCCAGGCCGAGCGACTGCCGCAGCCCGACGAGGGTTTGGGGCAGCGCGCCGGGCAGGACGACGTGCCACAGCCGTTCCGCGCGGCTGAACCCGAGCGCCCGGGAGGCTTCGACCAGCGCCGGATCGGCGCCGCGGATTCCCGAATGGACGTTGAGGTAGAGCGGGAAGGCCACGCCGAGGGCGACCAGCACGATCTTCGTCTCTTCGCCGATCCCGAACCACAGGATGAACAGCGGGATCAGGCCGAGGAACGGCAGCGTGCGCAGCATCTGGACCGGCGGGTCGACCAGGGCTTCACCCCAGCGCGACAACCCGGAGACGATGCCGAGCAGGACACCGGCGACGGCGCCGAGCGCGAAGCCGGCACCGACCCGGCCGAGCGAAACGGCGAAGGCGTCACCGAGTTCGCCGCTGCGCGCGGCCTCGACGCCGGCCTGCACGACCGTCCACGGTGCACTGAGTTTGTCGGAGGGCAGGACACCGGTGGCACTGGCGAGCTGCCAGGCGGCGAGCAGCACCACCGGGCTGATCCAGCGCCGCAGATCGGGCCGCCGCCGCACGGCGGTGCGCGGCGGCCCGGCGGCGCGCTTCCGGGCGTGCGCGAGCACGCCCGTGGTGGAAATCGACACGGATTTCTCCCGGGGGACGGTCGGGGTTGCGTGGTCCCGACCATCGGGTCCCCGGGAGGGGAAGTCAATCGGCGCCCACTCCGTGAACTCCCGGTGTTTCAGCCCGTGGAACGACTTGGCTCAGCCGCCGAACATGACCTTCCATTCGTCGAGCGACCGCGGCCGGTAGACGAAGTTGCTGCGCTTGACTTCGGACAGCGCGGCGGACGGCTCGGCCGAGTACTGGTGCCCGGGGTAGACGACCGGGTCACCGGCCAGGCCGGCGAGCGCTTGCAGGCTGCGGTAGATCTCCTCGGCGTCACCGCCGGGGAAGTCGGTGCGGCCACAGCCTTCCAGGAAGAGCGTGTCGCCGGAGACGAGCTTGTCCTCGACCAGGAAGCACTGGCTGCCGGGAGTGTGCCCGGGCGTGTGCAGCAGCCGGATCGGGATGGCCCCGACCTCGAGGACGTCGTCGTGGTCGTGGGCGCGCAGATCGGTGCCGGAGACACCGGTGACCCGCTTGACCCATTCGGTTTCGGCGCCGTTGACGTGGATCGGCACCTGCTCGACGGCGAGCAGTTCGGCGATGCCGGGCAGGGAGAAGCCGAGCATCTCGCCGCCGACGTGGTCGGGGTGGTGGTGGGTGGCCAGCACCCCGGTGAGCCGCATGCCGTCCTGCGCCAGGACGTCGAGCAGATCCCGCACGGCGTAGGCGGGATCGACGATGACGGCGTCCTGGGTCTCGCGGTCGCCGATGAGGTAGGCGAAGTTCACCATCTGCGTCGCCACGGGATCCCCGACGGCGAAGTCACGGCCGGCGAGCAGCTGCCGGAAGTAGAGCCGATCAGTCATGCCGGACACCCTACGGGCCCCGCGGCGGCGGCCTGGGTGAGAGCGGCCAGGACGGCGGCCACCGCGGGCGGGTCCGGCGGGTCGCCGTAGGTGGCCGCGTGGATGCCTCGGTGGACGCCCGGGATTGCGGTCGCGTGGATTTCCGGATTGCGGTGCGCCTGCAACGCCAGCCCGGGCAGGATCGCGACTCCGAGACCAGCCGCGACCAAGGACTGCACCACGACCATGTCGTCGCTGGACGTGCCGAGGCGCGGGACGAACCCCGCCTGCGCGCAGACGGCCGTCAGCTCCGCGCGGCACCGGTCGCAGCCGCCGATCCAGGCCGCGTCGCGGTGGCTGGCGAGGCTGTCGTCGGGCCGGCGGCTGATCAGGTGGATCGGGTCGTCGGCGAGGTGGCGGAACCGGACCCCGTCCTCCTCGGCCGGGGCGTCCGCGAGCTGGAAGACGAGGGCGACGTCGAGTTCTCCCCGGCGCAGCATGTCCAGTGCTTCGACGGGATGCCGGTCGAACAGGCTCAGCTCGAGCCCCGGGTGTGCCTCCGCCAGCGACGCGGCCGCCCGCGGCACGAGGGTGCTCAGCGCGGAGGCATTGGCGGCCAGCCGGACGCGCCCGGACCGCAGGCCGACCTGCGCGGCCAGTTCTTCGGCCGCCGCGGCCACGCGTCCGGCGATTTCGGCGGCGCGGTCGGCCAGCAGGCGGCCTTCCGGCGTCAGGCGGATCCCGCGGCCGGCCCGCTGCACGAGCCGGGCGCCGGTGGCCGCTTCCAGGCGGGCCAGGTGGTGGCTGACCGACGGCTGCGAATAGTGGAGTTCCCGGGCCGCTTCGGTCACCGACCCGTGACGGGCCACCGCGGCCAGGACCTTGAGCTGGACCAGGTTCAGCATTCATCGAGAATATCAATGATTCGTCGGCTCGATTGGCATTGGACGTCATGTGACGCCCTGCGCCATCCTGGGCGCCGGAACAGCCGACCGAGGAGGACACGGACATGACCGGCAAGGTGACCTGCGACCTCACGATCACCCTCGACGGCTACGCCGCCGGGCACCACCAGACCGAGCAGCGCCCCTTCGGCGACGACGGCGGCGACGGCTGGGGCGACAAGCTGCACGCCTGGTACGGCGAAGGCCGCGACCGGCACCCCGCCGAGTTCGGCCGGATGCTGACGGCGAAGGCGTTCATCATGGGGCGCAACATGTTCGGCCCGGTGCGCGGCGAGTGGGACCGGCCGTGGACGGGGTGGTGGGGCGACAACCCGCCATACCACGGCCCGGTGTTCGTGCTCACCCACCACCCGCGCGAGCCGCAGCCGATGGCGGGCGGCACCACGTTCCACTTCGTCACCGACGGCATCGAGGCCGCGATGGCCCGCGCCCGCGAGGCGGCCGGCGACGGCGGGATCTCCGTCCACGGCGGCGCGACCACCGTCAACCAGTACCTCGCCGCCGGCTTGATCGACGAGCTCCGGCTGCACGTCGCGCCGTACACCCTCGGCGACGGCGTCCGGCTCTTCGACGGCGTCCCGCGGCTGAACCTCGAGCAGATCGACGCGCGGGCCACGGCCTCGATCACGCACCTGCGCTATCGCGTCCTCCGGTGAGCCCGGCCCACTCGTGGCCGCTCCCCCGGTGCAGGGCGGCGTAGGCCCGATCCCGGAGGACGTTCGCCTCGTGGTCGGACAGCGTCCGGTCCACGGGCCGCAGCACCAGGCGGACGAGCAGGTTCTTCTGGTCCGGCGTCGCACCGAGGCGGGCCCGGGCCTGCGCCGGCAGCCGGGCGTACGGCGTCTCCTGCCGGATCTCGACCGACTCGACGACGTCGGCATCTTCGCCGAGGGCGTCGCGGACGCGGTCGCCGAGGTCTTCGGCGCGGTCGTCGGCCGAGACCGCGATCGACAGGTCGCGGCGCACCGGCGGCAGCGCGGAGACCGGCCGGTACGGCGCGAGGTCCGTCAGCTGGGCGGCGACGGCCGGTTCGGTGGAGCGCAGCAGCCGGATGTCCGGGATGCCCTTGCGCAGCATGACCATCCGGTCGAGACCCAGGCCGAGCGCCAGCCCGGACCAGCTGTCCCCGAGCCCGGCCCGCGCGAGGACGGCGGGGTGGGCGAGGCCGCACTCGGCGACCTCGACCCAGCGCCCGTCGTGCTCGACGTCGAGCTGCGCACCGTCCACTGTGTACGGATGGCGGCGCGGTTCGAGCCGCCACCGCAGGCCCGGCACGAGGGCGGCGACCATGTCCTCGAGGTCGGCCCGGGTGACGGTCCCGCGGACGATCCGCCAGAGGTCGAGCTGGTGCGGCGTGCCGCTGTGCAGCCGGTCGATGCTGTCGCGGCGGTAGACGAGGCCGGGACACACGAGCAGGACGTCGTCGGCCGGGTTCGCGGCCAGGTCTCGCAGCGCGGCGGGGACGAGGGCGGTGGCGTGGCTGCGCAGGACGTGCTCGGTGTCGACGTACCGGGTGTAACGGGCGTCGCGCGTGACGTCGGCCGGGTCGTAGCCGAGGTTGTCGTAGTTGTCGGCCACGGTGACGATGCGCTCGCCCGGCCATCGCCGGACAGCGCACGGCCACCGGCCGGCGAGCGCCTCGACGGCCTGGTCGACGACGAGCCGGACGGCATGGGGGCCGCCGGCCGGGTCGGTGAGGTCGCGGACGGCGAGATCGCGCGCGAGCTGGGCGGGGGTGAGTGTTTCGGGCATGACGGAACCTCCGGGCTCGGGACGGCTGAGGACGTGGGTCCCCCTGGCCCGGACACCCGGCGGCGGTTCAGGCTGCGGTCATGGCACCGGACCCCCGCTGGCGCCCGGAACGGGCCAGGGGGCCGGTAAATCGGCGGTATTCCGCAACGACGGCCACGGGTCCAGGATAGCCGCGCCTGTCACCCGGATTTCCCGCGCGGATCGCTCCGCCACCTCACCGTCGGATCACTCCCCCACCTCTCCGTCGGCCAGTTCGCGCAGCACGTCCAGGTGCCCCACGTGCCGCGCCGTCTCCTGCACGACGTGCGCCACCACCCAGCGCACCGTGAACTCCGACCGCCGCCGTGTCCGGTCGTCCGGGCCCAGCCCGCGTAGCGCCTTTTCCACCCGTGCCCACTCCGCCTTGTACGCCGCCACCACCGCGGCCGGCGTGTCGTCCGGGCCGACGTCCCAGCTCGGGTCCGGGCTGCCCGCCCACAGCGAGGGCAGGTCCGCCCCGCCCGCCTCGATCGCCAGCCACCAGCGCTCGACCGCTGTCAGGTGCTTCACCACCCCCAGCGCACTCATCCGGGGCGACGCGGGCAACGGGGTCGCCGAGGCCTGCACCGCCGTCAGCCCCGCCAGCTTGTTCACCGCCGTCGCGCGGAGGAACTGCAGGAAGTCCAGCAGCAGACGCAGCTCGTCGGCCGCCAGCGGGGCGGGCCACTGGCGGTGCGTCTTCGAACTCGTGTTCGACATGGCCGCACCGTACCCCGCGGGTCCGACAAAATAGAGTGACCGGCATGTGGTGGGGACTGCTCTGCGCCCTCGGCGCGGCATGCGCGTACGGCGTGGCTTCGGTGATGCAGTCGGTCGCCGCCCGCGCGACCGACACCGGGGCCGACGGCGTCGACCCCAAACTGCTGGTCCGCGTGCTCGGCCAGTGGAAGTTCGTGCTCGGCCTCTTCCTCGACGTCCTCGGGTTCGTCGCGCAGATCGCCGCCCTGCACGTCCTGCCGCTGTTCGTCGTCCAGGCCGCGCTGGCCGCGAGCCTCGCCGTGACCGCCGTCGCCGCGCGGTTCCTCGGCGTGCGGCTCGGCAAGAAGGAGTGGGCGGCCGTCGTGGTCGTGTGCGCCGGGCTCGCCCTGCTCGGCACCGCCGCCGAAAGCGAGGGCTCGGACCCCGTCGGGCTCGGCTTCCGCCTCGGTCTGGTGGGCGCGGTCGCCGTGCTCGCCGTGGCCGGGATCGCCGCAGGCAAGGCGAGCCGCCGGATCCGGACCCCGGCGCTCGGACTCGTCGCCGGCCTGTGCTTCGGCGTCGTCGCCATCGCCGGCCGGATCATCCCCAGCCTCGCCCCGCTCGACCTTCTCACCGACCTGGCCACCTACACGGTCGCGATCGCCGGCGGGATGGCGATGCTGTTCTACGCGACGGCGTTGCAGCGCGGCAGCGTCACGACTTCGACCGCGATGATGGTGCTCGGCGAGACGGTCTTCCCGTCCCTGGTCGGCGTGCTCGCCCTCGGCGACCGCACCCGGCCCGGCTTCGCGCTCGTCGCCGTCGCCGGGTTCGCCCTCGCCGTGCCGGCCGCGCTCGCGCTGGCCCGGTTCGGCGAACCGGCGACCGAATCGCGCAATGAGACGAAGCCGACCGTTTTCCCGTAACTCCTTTACTTAGACTAGCCTTACCTATCCCAGCTTTGGAGAGGGAGGCGCGGGTGCGCACGACGGGACGGCAGGTCCTCCGCCGGTCGATCGCCGGGCAACGACGATCGGTGGCGCTCGCCGCGCTGCTGACCGCGGCCCACCAAGGCGGCGAAGCACTGGTCCCGGTGGTGATCGGCGTGGTCATCGACCAGGCCGTCGCGGGCGGCTCGATCGGCACGCTGCTGAGCTGGCTGGCCGTCCTGGGCGTGCTCTTCGCCGCGCTGTCCACCAGCTACCGGCTCGGAGCCCGCTTCGGCGAACGGGCCGCCGAGCGCGCGGCCCACGACCTGCGCCTCGACGTCGGTCGCCGCGTGCTGCACCCCGGCGGCGTCGCCGATTCCGGCACGCTCGCCGGGGAGCTGGTGAGCATCGGGACGTCGGACGCCAAGCGCGTCGGCACCGTCAACGGCGTCCTCCCCTTCGGCGTCGCCGGCCTGGCCGGGCTGCTGGTCAGCGCCGTCGCGCTGCTCACCATGTCGCTGCCGCTCGGCCTGCTCGTGCTGCTGGGCACGCCGCCGATGCTGTATCTCGCGCACCTCATCGGCAAGCCCCTGGAGCGCCGCAGCGAAGCCGAGCAGGAGCGCTCGGCGTTCGCCTCGGGCGTCGCCACCGACCTCGTCGCCGGGCTGCGGGTGCTGAAGGGCGTCGGCGCCGAACGCGCCGCCGTCGACCGCTACCGCCGGACCAGCCAGGACTCGCTGCGGGCGACCCTGCGCGCGGCCCGCGCCCAGGCCTGGCACAACGGCGCGCTGCTGGCGCTCACCGGCATCTTCATCGCCGTGGTCGCCCTGGTCGGCGGCAACCTCGCCGCGGCGGGTGAGATCAGCGTCGGCGACCTGGTCGCCGCGGTCGGGCTCGCGCAGTACCTGATCACGCCGTTCTCGATCTTCTCGTGGGTCAACGGCGAACTCGCGCAGGGCCGCGCGTCGGCCGCCCGCATCGCCGACGTGCTGAACGCGCCGCCCGCCGTCGGCACCGGGGACGCGACGCTGCCGGTGCCGGCGGCCGGGCACGTCAAGCTGTCCGCGCTGAACCGCGGTGCCCTGCGGGACGTCGGCTTCGAAGTACGGCCGGGCGAGCTGCTCGGCGTGGTGGCCACCGACCCGGTCGCCGCGACGGACCTCCTCGACTGCCTGGGCCGCGCCGCCGATCCCGCGGGCGGCTCGGTCTCGGTCGACTCGGTGGACCTGTCCACTGTGGACCCGAGTCGGGTGCGCGAGGTGGTACTGGTCGCCGCGCACGACGCGGACCTGTTCGCCGGCACGGTCGCCGAGAACATCGAGACCGGCCCGAAGACCGCCGAAGCGATGACCGCGGCCGCCGTGGACGAGGTGGCGAGCGCGCTGCCCGACGGCGTCGCGACCGCCGTCACCGAACGCGGGCGGTCGCTCTCGGGCGGGCAGCGGCAGCGGGTCGCGCTCGCCCGGGCGCTCGCCGCCGACGCGCCGGTGCTGGTCCTGCACGACCCGACGACCGCCGTCGACACCGTCACCGAGGCCCGGATCGCCGCGGGGCTCGCCGGCCTGCGGCGCGGCCGCACCACCATCCTCGTCACCACCAGCCCGGCGCTGCTGGCCGCCACCGACCGCGTCGTCCTGCTCGACGACGGGCGGGTCGCGGGCGAAGGCAGTCACGCCGAGCTGGCCGGCCGTCCCGACTACCGAGCGGCGGTGCTGTCATGACCCGCGAACTCCTGCCCGTGGCCGACGGACGGCGGATCCGCGCCGTCCTCGGCGAGCTCATCGGCCGGGCGAAGGGCCGCGCGGCGGCCGCGTTCACGATGCTGTTCGCGGCCACGGCGATCGGCCTGCTGACCGCGCCGCTGCTCGGCCGGGTCGTCGACCTGGTCGCGACGCACCGCCCGGCTGCGGAACTCGTCACGCCGGTGGTGGGGCTGGTGCTCGTCGCGGTGGCGCAGGCGGTGGCGACGGCGATCGGCGTGTCGCTGGTGGCGCGGCTGGGCGAGACGATCCTGGCCGAGCTGCGCGAACGGTTCGTCGAACGCGCCCTCGGCCTGCCGCTCGAACAGCTCGAACGCGCCGGGTCCGGCGACCTCACCGCCCGGGTGACGAACGACGTCTCGGTGGTCGCCGAGGGCGTCCGGCAGGCGCTGCCCGAGCTGGGCCGGTCGGTGCTGACGGTCGTGCTGACCCTCGGGGCGCTGGCCGTGCTGGACTGGCGGTTCCTGCTGGCCGCGCTCCTGGCCGTGCCGGTCCAGCTGTGGACCGTGCGCTGGTACGTGCCGCGCGCGAAGCCGTTGTACGCCGCGCAGCGCGAGGCGGTCGGGACGCAACAGCAGCAGCTGCTGGACACCATCGGCGGCGCGAAGACGGTCCGGGCGTTCCGGCTCGCGGACACGCACCTGAACCGGGTCCGCGAGCGGTCCGACGCGGCGGTGTCGCTGGCGCTGCAGGGCATCCGCCTGGTCACGCGGTTCTACGCGCGGCTCAACCTGGCGGAGTTCATCGGGCTGTCGGCCGTGCTGGCGCTCGGGTTCGTGCTGGTGGGCGCGGACGCGGTGACCGTCGGTGTCGCGACGGCCGCGGCCCTGTACTTCCACAGCCTGTTCGGGCCCATCACGACGGCGCTGGCGCTGGTCGACGACGCGCAGGCGGCCGCGGCCAGCCTCGCGCGGCTGATCGGCGTCGCGGATCTGCCCGCCGAAGCTTCCCCCGCGCAGCCGTCCCGGCCGGTCGACGCTTCGGTGAAGACGGCGGGGATCGGTTACTCCTATGTGGACGGACACCCGGTGCTGCGCGACGTCGACCTCGGCGTCGCGCCCGGGGAACGGGTGGCGCTGGTCGGCGCGAGCGGGGCCGGGAAGACGACGCTGGCCAAGCTGATCGCCGGCATCCACCGCCCGGACGCGGGCTCGGTGACGCTCGGCGGCGTGTCCTTGGACGAGCTGGGGCCGGAAGCCACCCGGCGGACCGTCGGGCTGATCAGCCAGGAGGTCCACGTCTTCGCGGGGACGCTGGCCGACGACCTGCGGCTGGCCCGCCCGGAGGCGACGGACGCCGAACTGCGGGAGGCGCTGGCCAAGGTGGGGGCGCTCACGTGGGTCTCGTCGCTGCCGGACGGGCTGGCGACGGTCGTCGGCGAAGGCGGGCATCAGCTGACGGTGACGCAGGCGCAGCAATTGGCGCTGGTACGGCTGGTGCTGGCGGACCCGCCGATCGCGATCCTCGACGAGGCCACGGCGGAGGCGGGCAGCGCGGGCTCGAAGGTCCTGGAGTCGGCGGCCGCGGCGGCCCTGGAGGGACGCACGGCGCTGGTGGTGGCCCACCGCCTCACCCAGGCGGCGGCGTCCGACCGGATCGTGGTCCTCGACGAGGGTGCGGTCGTGGAGTCCGGAACCCACGACGACCTGGTCGCCGCCGGCGGCCGGTACGCGAAGCTGTGGGCGGCCTGGTCCGGGCAGCGCGCCTGACGCCGGTGCCGGCCGGCCCCGGCCGGCACCGCGGGTCGGATCAGGCGGCGGTCAGGCTCCACTTCTGCCAGTTCGCCAGGGACGTGCGCGCGGAGGTCGAGATGGTGCCGCTTCCGCTCGGAATGAGGTAGTTGCCGCTGGCGACGTTGCGCACCCGGACCGTGCCGATCAGGTCCGGCTCGATCCGCCACTGCTGCGCCGGGTCGTCCGCGGCACAGGCACTCACCAGGTCGACGCGGGGCGATCCGGACGACCCGGTGCGCAGGCAGGTGCCGGTCGCGAGGTTGCGCAGCTGGGTCACGCCTTCGCCGAGCTCGACCCGCTGGAACTTCTGTGCCACCGCGGCGGCGCAGTCGGCCTGCTTCACGGCGGTGCCACTGGCCTCGGCGCACTTGCGCTCCGACACGCTCTTGACCTGGACGACCTGGCCGGTGGTGTCCGGCGGCGGGGCCGGCGCGGTCCCGGTGACCCTGACCTGCCACCGCTGGTAGTCGCTGCGGCCCGCGTCGTTCAGGAACACGCCGAAGTTGTCGTACAGGACGGTGTCGGCCACCCGGCCCGTCTTGGCGTGCGTCAGCTTCTCGCCGCCGAGCACCCAGTACTGGTCTTCGTCCTCGTCGTCGCATTCGAAGCGGACGACATTGTTCATCCCCTTGACGCAGGTGCGGTCACCGAGGTTGCGGAGGATCACCTTGTCCCCGTCCACCGGAATCCGCTCCCACTGCTGGGTTTGCGCCCCGGTGCAGGTTTCCACCGTCAGCCAGGCATAGGTCGGCGCCCCGACACCGAGGCATTTGCCCAGGGCGACGTTCTTGATTTCGAGCGTCTGATTGGTTTCGGCCATCGCGGGAGCGGTGACTCCCCATCCCAGTGCCGCTGCGGCCGCGATGACGGCGAAGATGCGCGAAGTGATTTTCACCCGGCGGACGATAGCGATCCGGACAGACCGGGGGATACCGAATTGAATGCGCCAGGGCTGAATGGACGGCACGCCGGAAGCCGAATGGCTTCCGGCGTGCCGTGCTGGAGGGTGGTCAGGCGTCCATGGCGTCGGCCAGGGACTTCGGGCGCATGTCCGTCCAGTTCGCTTCCACGTGGTCCAGGCACTCCTGGCGGGACGACGGGCCGAAGGCGACCGTCCAGCCGGCCGGGACGTCCGCGAACTCCGGCCACAGGCTGTGCTGGTTCTCGGCGTTCACCAGGACCAGGTACGTCGCCGACGGGTCTTCGAACGGGTTGGTCATCGCGGGCCTCCTCAGGCGGTGATGTCCGTGCGGGCACCCTTCACCAGCGCGGTCAGCTGCTGGATGACCGGCGTGGCGAGCAGGTGGTTGAAGCGCGGCTCGGCCGACCAGTCGCCGAGCTGGTTCGCCTTGACCGCGGGCAGCTGGTTCCAGGTCGGGAACTGCGTCATCTGGGCCCGCGGCAGCGCGTACGAGCGCGAGTCGGTCAGGATCAGGTCGGCCGGGTACTTGCCCGCCTGCTCCCAGGACAGCTGCTCCCAGTAGTCCTCGCTGCCGCCGCCGGAGACGATGTCCAGGCCGAGCTCGCGGTAGTACGCGAGGTCGGCGAAGAAGTCCGGCTTCGCGATGTACAGGCCGTCCTTGTCGCCGTAGAGCACCAGGACCTTGAGGCCGGCCTTTTCCTTGGCCGCCGCGCGCAGGTCTTCGGACGCCTTGTCGAAGTCCTCCTTGGCCTTCTTCATGGTTTCCGAGTTCGCGTCGCCGCCCAGCGCGACCGCCAGCTGCGAGTAGCGCTCGATCACCTTGGGCAGCGTGACCTTGTACTCCGAGAGCGCGACGATCGGCGCGACCTGCTGCACCTTGGGGCCGAGGTCGTCGGTGAGCACCCACATGTCCGTCGGCTTGGTGCCGGTCAGGCCGGTGACGACCAGGTCCGGCTTCAGCGCGGCGAACTTCTCCATGCTGAAGTCGTCCCAGGCGTTGCCGATCGAGGTGACGGCGTTGAGGTCGATGTTGCCGGCCTGGATCTCCTTGCCGCCGTCGGCCTTCTTCTGCGGGCCGAACACGCCGACCGGGCGGACGCCGTAGTCCCACAGCGCGGCGGCCGAGCTGGCGTAGGCCACCACCCGCGCCGGACGCTGGTCGCGCGCGGCCTTCTGGCCGCGGTCGTCGGTGAACTCCCACGGGCCGGAGGCGCCGGCCGCCTGCTTGTCGTCGCCGCTGCCGCACGCGGTGAGGGCCGCGGCAGCCGCGACGCCGCCCGCGCCGATCAGGAAACCACGCCGGCTGAGCCCGGCGGCTGGGAACAAGGACATGAGCACCTCTCGCAGACCAGTAACTTAGGCATACCTTATTTAGGTAAGCCTCGCAAAAGCAACTGTGTCAGCGCCCACGGCCCGAAAGCTGCGCTTCCGCTCCCGGCACCGGCTCGGCGGGGTCGTGTCCGAGGTGGACCTGCCGGTTGTCCGCGTCGACGTGCACCACCCGCGGCCGGTGCCCGGCGCGCTCGGCCTCCTCCACCTGCGCGTAGGTGATGATGATGACGAGGTCGCCGGGGTGCACGAGGTGCGCCGCGGCGCCGTTGACGCCGATCACCCCGGACCCGGGCTCGCCGGTGATGGCGTAGGTCTCCAGCCGGGCGCCGTTGGTGATGTCGACGACCTGGACCTGCTCCCCCTCGACGATGTCCGCGGCGGCCATCAGGTCCGCGTCGATGGTCAGCGAGCCGACGTAGTGCAGGTCGGCCTGGGTGACGGTGGCGCGGTGGATCTTGGCGTTCATCAGGGTGCGGTGCACATTTACTCCGTGTCGTAGGTCAACAGCTTCTTTTCGGGGGTTCCGGGTGGCGGAGCCCCCGGCCCGGGGCGAAGCCCCGGATGCACCAGCGCGGCCAGTCCGGCCGCGGTGGGGGTGCGGAAGAACTCGGCGATCGGCAGTTCGGTCCCGAGCCGCTCGGTGATCCGGTTGCGCAGGACCACCAGCAGCATCGAGTGGCCGCCGAGGGTGAACAGGTCGTCGTCGGCGCCGACGGCGGCGACGTCCAGGACCTCCGCGAAGATCTCGCAGAGCGCCTTCTCCGTGGCCGTTTCGGGGGCCCGGCCGCGGGTTTCGAACTCGGGCACCGGCAACGCCGCCCGGTCCAGCTTCCCGTTGGGGGTCACGGGGAACGCGTCGAGGGGGACGATCGCCGCGGGCACCATGTACTCCGGCAGCGTCCGGGCGAGGAACTCCCGCAGCCGCACCGGATCCGCGGTCTCCGGGGTCGTGTAGGCGATCAGCCGTTCGTCGCGGACGAGAACCAGCGCCTGCGAGACGTCCTCGTGCCGGGTCAGGGCCGTCTCGATCTCGCCGGGCTCGATCCGGAAGCCGCGGAGCTTGACCTGGTCGTCGGTGCGGCCGAGGTACTCCAGCTGCCCGTCCGGTCGCCAGCGCACCAGGTCGCCGGTGCGGTACATCCGCTCCCCCGGCCGGAACGGCGAGGCGACGAACCGTTCGGCGGTGAGCCCGGGACGCCCGTGGTAGCCGCGGGCCAGCCCGGCGCCGGCGAGGTACAGCTCGCCGGGCACCCCGGCGGGCACCGGCGCGAGGCCGCCGTCGAGGACGTACGCGCGGGTGTTGTGCACCGGACGGCCGACCACCGGCCGGTCGGCGTCGCCGAAGCGGCCGACCAGCGCGTCCACCGTGGCCTCGGTGGGGCCGTAGAGGTTGTACGCCTCCGTGCCCGGCATCGACGACAGCGTCTCCCACAACGTCTGCGAGACCGCTTCACCGCCGACGCCGACCACGCCGAGCGCGCACCGGCCGTCCGCGATCACCCCGGCCGCGGCCAGCTGCGCGAAGTGCGACGGCGTGAGTTCGAGGAAGTCGAGCGCGCGCTCGCGCACCACCGCCGCCAGCCGCGCGGGGTCGCGGCGGGTGTCGTCGTCGATGACGTGCACTTCGTGCCCGTCGAGCAGCCACAGCTGCGGCTGCCAGGAGGCGTCGAAGAAGAACGCCCACGCGTGCCCGACGCGCAGCCGCCGTCCCCCCGCCGCGGCGACGGCCGGGCGGTAGAGCGTCTCGCGGTGGCTGTGGAACAGGTTGACCAGCCCCGAATGCGGGATGACCACGCCCTTGGGCTTGCCCGTCGAGCCGGACGTGTAGAGCACGTACGCCGGGTTCGCGGGCGACGGCGGGGTGAGCGCGGCGTCACTGTCCACAATGTCCTCGACGCACAGCGCACCGGGGACGGCCGAAGCAAGCGAACGGCTGGTGAGGACCAGTGCGGGAGCCGCGTCGGCGAGGATCGCCGAGATCCGGTCGGCCGGCTGGTCCGGGTCCACCGGCAGGTAGGCCGCGCCCGTCTTGAACACGCCGAAGATCGCCTCGACCACCGCCGCCGACCGCGGCAGCACGAGCGCCACGACCTTCTCCGGCCCCGCGCCCTGCGACGCGAGCCACCGGGCGAGCCGGTCGGTCCGCGCGGCGAACTCCGCGAACGTCACGCTCGACGACGCGTCGCTCAGCGCGGTCGCGTCCGGGGTCGCCGCCACCTGGGCCGCCAGCCGGTCGACGACCGTCGGCGCGGGGAGTGTCAGCGGCGCCCCGGCACCCCAGTCCCGCAGGATGCGGTCCCGCTCCGGAGCGTCGAGGACGTCGAGGCGGCTCAGCGGCCGGTCCGGGTCGGCGACGACCGCCGCCATCACCCGCACCAGGCGCTCGGTGAGCGTCCGGGCGGTCGGCTCGTCGAAGAGGTCGAGGCTGTATTCGAGGTCGCCGTCGATGCCCTCGGGCGTCTCGACCAGGTCGAACGACAGGTCGAACTTGGCCTGCCGCAGCCCGGTGTCCCGGTGGGCCGCGGGCAGCCCGAGCAGCCGTTCCGGCTCCGCACCCGCGTGGTAGACCGCGAGCATGACCTGGAACAGCGGGTGCCGGGACAGCGACCGCGGCGGGTTGAGCAGCTCGACGAGGTGCTCGAACGGCAGGTCCTGGTGGGCGTAGGCCGCCAGGTCGGCCTCCCGGACGCGGTCCAGCAGCTGCCGGAACGTCGGGTCGCCGCCGGTGTCGGTCCGCAGCACGAGGGTGTTGACGAAGAACCCGGCGAGCTCCTCCAGGGCGTGGTCGGACCGGCCGGCCACCGGCGTCCCCAGGGGGATGTCGGTGCCCGCGCCGAGCCGGGTCAGCAACGCGGCCAGCACCGCCTGCAGGACCATGAACGTGCTCGTGTCGCTGCGGTGGGCCAGGTCCCGCAGTCCCTTGTGGACGGACGCGGGCACGGTGAACGGCACGGCGGCACCGCGGTTGGTCGACCGCGCCGGGCGTGGCCGGTCGGCCGGGAGGGGCAGCTCGTCGGGGATGCCTGCGAGGGTGTCCCGCCAGAACGCGGCCTGCCGGCCGAGGAGGCTGTCCGGGTCGTCGGCGCGGCCGAACATCTCCCGCTGCCACAGCGTGTAGTCGGCGTACTGCACCGGCAACGGCGTCCACTGTGGACGCTCACCGCGCAGCCGGGCCGCGTAGGCGGTGTCGAGGTCCCGCTTCAGCGGCGGCAGCGACCAGCCGTCACCCGCGATGTGGTGCACCAGCAGCACCAGCACGTGCCGGTCCGGTCCGGCCGAGACGAGCGTGGCCCGGATCGGGATTTCGGCGTCCAGGGTGAAGCAGTACGACGCCGCCGCGGCGACGCGCTCGCCGAGGTCGGCCGCCGTCTCGGTGACCAGCACCGGGACGGCCTCGCCGAGGACGACCTGCCGGGGCGTGCCCTGCTCTTCGACCAGGAGCGTCCGGAGGACCTCGTGACGCGCCACGACGTCACCCAGCGCGGCCCGCAGCGCGTCGACGTCGACCGGGCCGGTCAGGTCCCACGCCCACGGGATGTTGTAGGTCGCGGACGGCCCGTCGAGGCGGTCGAGGAACCACAGCCGCTGCTGCGCGAACGACAGCGGCAGGACCTCCGGGCGCGCGGCCGGGACCAGCGCCGGGCGACGGCCCCGCCCGGGGTCCAGGGCTTCGGCCAGCCGGGCCGGGGTCGGCGCGTCGAACACCGCCCGGATCGGCACTTCGACGCCGAGCAGCGCGCGGATCCGGCTGACCAGCCGGGTCGCCAGCAGCGAATGGCCGCCGAGGGTGAAGAACCCGTCGTCCGGGCCGACCGACGGCACGCCGAGGACGTCGGCGAACAGCTCGCACAGCGCCTGCTCGGCCGGGGTCCGGGCGAGCCGTCCGGACGCGCGGACCTCCGGGTCGGGCAGCGCGGCGCGGTCGAGCTTGCCGTTGGCGTTCACCGGCAGCTCGGGCAGGACGACGATCGCCGACGGCACCAGGTGCTCCGGCAGCCGCCCGGCGAGCAGCGCCCGCAGCGCGACCGGGTCACCCGAGGGCGAAACGTAGGCGATCAGCCGGTTCTCCCGGGCGGTCACGGCCGCGCGCGCCACCGCGGCGTCGGTCGTCAGCACGGCCTCGACTTCGCCGGGTTCGACGCGGAAGCCGCGGATCTTGATCTGCTGGTCGGCGCGGCCGAGGAAGTCCAGGGCCCCGTCGGCGCGGCGGCGGACCAGGTCGCCGGTGCGGTACATCCGCTCCCCCGGTTCGAACGGCGAGGCGACGAACCGTTCGGCGGTGAGCGCGGGCCGGCGACCTGGTCCGCCACCGCGCCGACGGGGCCCTGGACTTCCTCGGCCGCGCCG
>NZ_JBSGJD010000096.1:0-31508 GCF_053605405.1 Amycolatopsis sp. NPDC003861 | reverse complement strand
ACCCAACGCCACATTGGGGCGCTTGTGGCGAGGGTCAGCGTTGCTGGACCCGCACCGCCCGCAACGTCGGCGGGGTGGCCCGCTCGGCGGTGGCTTCCGGCGCCGTGCGGGCGCCCGGGAGGTCCGGGGCCTGGCCGGTGCGGGAGGCGAGCTGATCCTCGACGGCGTCGAGGAACTCGTCGACTTCGCGCTCGTCGTAGCCGCGCTTGCCGATCAGCGGCTTCGCGAACATCACGTGGTGCACTTCGGCGGCGGTCAGGTCGTCCTCGTCGGCGAGGGTATTGGCGATCCGCCGGACGAACGCATCGACCTCGTGCTTCGCGTAACCACGGCGGCCGATCGGGGCGTTACCGAAGGTGACCTCGGCGAGGTCTTCGGCGCTGAACGACATGGAACTCTCCGATTCCGGGGTCGGCGGGTGCGAAACTCCCGTACACCGTCCTAACCGGTGGACAAGCTCCCCGGAAGGGGCGGACCCGAACCTCACCCCCACGGGCAGCCGCGCGCCCGCCTTCGGGTGAGTTCGCGCTACCCAACGCTGTGTGGCGCCCCTCACACGAGGGTCAGCTGCGGCCGAACCACTTCCGCGTGCCTTGCGGGCGCTCCGGCTCCTCGACCACCGCCGGCTTCGGGTTGCGCAGCTCGACCAGCGCCGCCTCGGCCTCGTCCAAGAACAGGTCGACCTGGGCCTGGTCGTAGCTGCGCATGCCGACCGGCATGATCGTGAACTCGACGTAGTGGATGTCGTCCGGTGTGAGGATGTTGCGCCCGGCCAGGGCCTCGGCGATGAGGTCGAGGAACGCGTCCACCTCGTCCTCGTTGTAGCCGCGCCGGCCGAAGCGGGGTTTGCCGAAAGCGATCGCCCGGACTTCGTCGGGGGTCATGGCTTCACCTTGCCACCCATGTCAGCCCGCGTGGAAGGTGTTCTGCGCGGCCGCGAGACCGGTGCTGATCAGCGCCTCGGTCGCGTCCGCGCACCGGTCCACCTCCAGCGGGAGTTCCTTGCGCTCGACCGTCGAAAAGTCCTTCAGCACGAAGTCCGCCGGGTCCTGGCGGCCGGGCGGGCGGCCGATGCCGAACCGCACCCGGTAGTAGTCGCGGGTGCCCAGTGACTTCGTGATCGAGCGGAGGCCGTTGTGGCCGTTGTCGCCGCCACCCAGCTTCAGCTTCAACGCGCCGAAGTCGACGTCGAGCTCGTCGTGCACCACGACGACGCCGGACGGCTCGACCTTGTAGAACCGCGCCGCGCCGACCACCGGCCCGCCGGAGAGGTTCATGTACGAGCGCGGCTTCACCAGCACCACGCGGCGCCCGGCCAGGCGGCCTTCCAGCACCTCGCCGCCGGTCTTGTGCGCCTTGAACTTGCCGCCGACGCGGGCGGCGAGCTCGTCCAGCACCATGAACCCGACGTTGTGCCGGTTCCCGGCGTACTGGGGTCCGGGATTGCCGAGGCCGGCGAGCAGGATCAGCTCGCCGGCCCCGGGCATGTCTTCGGTCATACGGTGATGCTATTCGGCGGCTTCGGCCGACTCTTCGCCAGCTTCGGCCTCGTCGTCGGCCTCTTCACGCTGCGGCTCGTTGACGGCCACGACCAGCGACTCCGGGTCGGTGACCAGGGTCGCGCCCTGGGGCAGCTGGATCTGGCCGGCCAGGATCTGGGTGCCGACCTCGAGGCCCTCGATCGAGACCTCGACCTGCTCCGGGATGTGCAGCGCCTCGACCTCGACCTGCAGGGTGTCGACGTCCTGGTTGACCAGGCCGCCCGGGCCGGGGGTGCCGGTCACGACGACGGGGACGTCGACGGTGACCTTCTCGCCGCGCTTGACGACCAGCAGGTCGACGTGCTCGATGTAGTTCTTCAGCGGGTGCACCACGATGGTCTTGGTCAGGGCCAGCTCGCTGGAGCCCTCCAGGTCCAGGGTGATGACGGCGTTCGAGCCGTTCTCACGCACGACGCGGGCGAACTCGATCGCCGGCAGCGCGAAGTGCCGCGGGTCCGACCCGTGGCCGTAGAGGACGGCGGGGATCTTGCCGGCGCGACGCGTGCGGCGCGCGGCGCCCTTGCCGAACTCGGTGCGCGGCTCGACGGACAGACGTACCTCGGACACGGTGTTGCACTCCTTCAAATCAAAGACAGCATGCTGCGGCGGGGGAAGCCGATGTGTGTTCTGTTCAAGGAAGTTTCGGCGGCGAGTTTCCGGGCGTGCACGACGACGGGGGCTACTCGAGCCGCCGCGTCGATCACGCCGGGCACCCCAGAAGGGCCCCGCCTCGCCGAGACAACCTCAAGAGTGTAAACCAACCTCATCACGGTGGGTTGCGGCGGGTGCCCGGCCCAGGCTAGAACCCTCCTGGAACCCCGGTACGTGACGACACAAATCCGGTGGCGGGACGACGCCGGCCGAGGTGTGCTCGGGTAGCGGGAGAGCAGGGGGCGGGAAATGCGCGCTCGGTGGAGCGAGGTGGCGGCGGTGCTGCTGCTGGGTGGGCTGCTGGCGGGCTGCCAGGTGGCCGTGGCCGGCACCGCCGGTGTCTCCGCGGCCGACCAGGCGACGGCCGACCGGCGCGCGGAGCAGCGCACGGCGGTCGACGCGGCCCTGACCGCGCTGGGCCAGGCGCCCGCGCTCGCGCTGAAGGCCACGGTGAAGGGCGCCGAGCAGCAGTTCCGGATCACCCGCGGCGGCTACGCCGTCGGCGCGCTGCCGCTGGAAGGCCGGTTCGTCCAGGTGACGGCCGCCGCGAGCCAGTTCTACCTGCAGGCCGACGCCGACTACTGGAAGGCGCACGCGATCGACGAGGGCACGCAGTTCGGCACGAACTGGGTGCGTTCGCTCGGCTCCGAGCTGCCCTTCGACCCGGCGGCCCGGTTCGCGCCGCCGGCGCTGGCCGAAGGGCTGCGCAAGGCGCTGGCCGGGCTCGACCGGATGGGCGAGCCGGTCAAGGCCGAGCTGCCCGACGGCACCGAGGTCTACCAGCTCGGCGCCGCGCCGAGCGTCCTGCGCGTCACGACGGCCAAGCCGAACCGGGTCGTCAGCTTCGCCCCGACGCTGCTCGACCCGCAGAACGGCCCGAAGTACGGCGCCGAGTTCGGCGTCACCGCGCTCACCGGGGACGCGGTCAAGGCGTTCCACACCGACCTCGACGCCGCCGTCGGCGGGCTGGGGCAGCCGTTCGAAGGGCTGGTGCAGGCCAGCGCCGTCGTCACCAACGACAAGCTCGACTGCAAGGACTTCGTCGGCTCCTGCACGACGACGGTCGACGTCTCCAACAGCGTCGTCGGCACGCCGGCGTCCGGGGAGAAGAGCGTCGTGCACATCACCCTGTCGGTCGAAGTCAGCGCCGAGTCGCTCGGGGCGCAGACGTGCACGGCGGCCGGGGACGCGGAGCCGTACAAGACGATCCAGCTGTCGTGTGCGGTGAAGTTCAAGCTGCCCAACCGAACGGCCAGCTACCAGGTGCTGTCGAAGCCGAACGCGACCGCGGAGGTCCGCGCGGGCCTCGACGTCAACGCCGTGAAACAGCGGGTGGCCACGGAGTTCGCGGGCCTCGGCGGCTGACCTGGACACCTACCCCCAGGTGTGTTGCTTCCGTTGAAGTAGGTGATCTTCCGTTCCTAGCATCGGCTGCGAACAGCCGAGAGGAAACGGAGAAACAGCCATGGCCAAGCTGGTCATTTTCGGGGCGACGGGGTACGCCGGGGGCAGGATCGGCGCCGAGGCGCTGCGTCGCGGCCACGAGGTGGCCGGCGTCGCGCGGCACGCCGGCTCGGTGCCCGAGGGCGTCGACGAACACCAGGGTTCGCTGCACGACGAGGAGTTCGTGGCGAGCTTGGCGAAGGACGCGGACGTGTTCGTGGTCGCCACCCCGGCCCGCGAGCTCGACGGCAAGAAGCTGATCGAGGCGGTCCCGGCGCTGGCCCGGATCGCGAGCGAGAACGACGTCCGGCTGTCGTTCGTCGGCGGCGCGGCCAGCCTGCACGTGGCCGAGGGCGGCCCGCGGCTGTTCGACACCCCGGAGTTCCCGGCCGAGTACAAGGACGAGGCGGGCAGCCACGCCGAGGTCCTCGGCCTGCTGCGCGAGCAGCCGGAGAGCCTCGACTGGTTCTACGTCAGCCCCGCGGCCGAGTTCGGTGCGTGGACGCCGGGCGAGCGCCGCGGCGAGTACCGGATCGGCGGCGACGTCCTGGTGACCGACGAGAACGGCAAGTCGCACATCGGCGGCGACGACTTCGCGATCGCCTACGTCGACGAGATCGAGCAGCCGAAACACCGCCGCGCGCGCTTCACCGTCGCCTACTGAAGTCTGCCGCGGCTCTCGTGAGTGGTAAGGCGGGTTCTAACCCGCCTTACCACTCACGACAGGGTCAGGCGTTGCCGTCGAAGAGGGACGTCACCGAGCCGTCTTCGAAGACCTGCTGGATCGCCTCGGCCAGCATCGGGGCGATCGACAGCACGGTCAGCCCGGGGAACCGCTTCTCCTCGGGGATCGGCAGCGAGTTCGTCACGATGACCTCACGCGCCTTGCACGACGACAGCCGCTGGGTGGCCGGGTCGGAGAGGATGCCGTGGGTCGTCGCGATGACGACGTCCGCCGCGCCCTCTTCGATCAGGGCCTCGGTCGCCTTCACGATCGTGCCGCCCGTGTCGATCATGTCGTCGATCAGCACGCAGAGCTTGCCCTCGACCTTGCCGACCACGCGGTTGGCCACGGCCTGGTTGGGCTTGTCCGGGTCGCGCGTCTTGTGGATGAACGCGATCGGGCGGTCACCCAGCTGCTGCGCCCACTTCTCGGCCAGCCGGACACGGCCCGAGTCCGGGGAGACGACCGTGATGTCCGCGTCGCCGTAGGTGGCCTTGATGTGGTCGGCCAGCACGGTCTGCGCCATCAAGTGGTCGACCGGGCCGTCGAAGAAGCCCTGGATCTGCGCGGTGTGCAGGTCGACCGTCATGATCCGGTCGGCGCCCGCGGTCTTGAACAGGTCCGCGATCAGCCGCGCCGAGATCGGCTCGCGGCCCTTGTGCTTCTTGTCCTGGCGCGCGTACGGGTAGAACGGCATCACCACGGTGATCCGCTTCGCGCTCGCCCGCTTGAGCGCGTCCACCATGATCAGCTGTTCCATTACGAACTCGTTGATGGGCGTGGTGTGCGCCTGGATGACGAAGGCGTCGGTCCCGCGGACGGACTCCTCGAACCGGACGAACAGCTCCCCGTTGGCGAACGTGTGCGCCGTCTGCGGGGTGATCGTGACGTTGAGGTGCTGGGCCACCTCTTCGGCGAGCTCCTGGTGCGCGCGTCCGGAGAAGAGCATCAGGTTCTTCTTCGGCGTCCCTTGCTTCGGACTCATGCTGGCGACTCCCCGTCGGTTCCTGCTGCTGAATCGGCGTCGAGGGCGGCCTGGGCCGCCTCCGCCGCGGGCGTACCCGGCCGGCGCCGGATCGCCCAGCCTTCGATGTTGCGCTGCGGCGGCGCCGACACCGCGAGTGTGCCTGGCGGGACGTCTTCGCGGATCACGGCACCCGCACCACTGTAAGCGCCGTCACCGATGTGCACCGGGGCGACGAAGGTGTTGTCCGCGCCCAACCGGACATACGACCCGATAACGGTCCGGTGCTTGTTCACGCCGTCGTAGTTCACGAACACGCTGGAGCAGCCGATGTTGCTGTGCTCACCGATCGTGGCGTCACCCACGTAGGTCAGGTGGGGCACCTTCGTCCCGGCGCCGATGTCGGCCGCCTTCGTCTCGACGAACGCGCCGAGCTTCGCCTTGACGCCCAGCTTCGTGCCCGGGCGCAGGTAGGTGAACGGGCCGACGTTGACGCCGTCGCCGAGTTCGGAGTCCGAGCCGTGGACCCGCACGACGCTCGCGCCGGCCCCGATCCGCACGTCGGTCAGCGTGCTGTCTGGGCCGACCGTGCTGCCCTCGCCGACCGAGGTCGTGCCCTTGAGCTGCACGCCGGGCTCGATGACGACGTCACGGGCCAGGGTCACGCCGGCGTCGATCCAGGTCGTGGCCGGGTCGGTGATGGTGACGCCCTCGCGCTGCCAGCGCTGCACGATCCGGCGGTTGAGCTCGGCGCCGAGCACCGACAGCTGCACCCGGTCGTTGACGCCTTCGGTCAGCCACGGGTCGTCGACGACCAGCGCGCCGACGTGCAGGCCGTCGCCGTTCGCGATGCCGAGGACGTCGGTGAGGTAGAGCTCGCCCTGGGCGTTGTCGGTCGAGAGGCGCGAGAGGCCGTCGCGCAGCACGGCGGCGTCGAAGGCGTAGACGCCCGAGTTGATCTCGGTGATCTCGGCCTGCTCCGGGGTGGCGTCCTTGTGCTCGACGATCCCGGTGACCTTGCCCGCGCTGTCGCGCACGATCCGGCCGTAGCCGGTCGGGTCGGCGACCACGGAGGTGAGCACGGTGACGGCGTTCTTCGCCTCGGTGTGCTCGTCGAGCAGGGCGCCGAGGGTGGCGGTGTCGAGCAGCGGGACGTCGCCGTAGCTGACGATCACCGTGCCGGTGACGTCGGCGGGGAGGGTGGCGAGCGCGCAGGACACGGCGTGACCGGTGCCCTTCTGCTCGGCCTGCACCGCGGTGCCGACCGGGCGGCCGAGGGCTTCGCCGACCGCGCTCAGCCGTTCGCCGACCGCTTCGCGGCCGTGCCCGATGACCACCACGAGGTGTTCGGGGTTCAGGCCGGCGGCGGCCCGGACGGCGTGCTCGACGAGGGGCCGCCCGGCGATCGGGTGCAGCACCTTCGGCGTCGAGGAACGCATGCGGGTGCCCTCACCCGCGGCGAGGATCAACGTGCTCAGCGGGCCGGTCAACGGCGCTCCCAACGGTTACCAAAAGTCGGCTTCTGTCGGGCACCGATCCTAACTGTGGTCGTCGGCGTCCCACGCGGGGTCGGTGGGAGGGGCCTCGCTGGCCCATGCTGTGGCGGGGTCGGCGGCCATCGAATTCGCCGACGCCACCTGGTTGCCGCCGCCGCGTTTGGCCTGGTACATCGCCGCATCCGCGCGCGCCAGGACCTGCTCGCCGCGTTCCTGCGGCCGCAGCGACACGAGCCCGATCGACAGCGTCACGCCGTGCGAAAGGTGGTGCGGCAGGTTCGAGACGGACTTCACGGCCCGCCCGAGCGCCATCTTCGCCGCGGACGCCGGCGTGCCCGGGAGCAGGACGATGAACTCGTCGCCGCCGTAGCGGGCCACCAGGTCGTCTCCGCGCAACGCGTCACGAAGCGTGCTCGCCACGACACGCAGCACGTTGTCGCCTTCCGCGTGCGACTGCTTGTCGTTGACGCCCTTGAAGCCGTCCAGGTCGACCAGCGCCACCGCCAGCGGCTGCGCGTCCGCCGACGACGCGAGCTGGCGCAGCTTCTCGTCCAGCGCGCGGCGGTTGGGGAGGCCGGTGAGCGGGTCCTGCAGCGCCTGCTGGGTGATCGCGCCGTGCTCGGCGGACAGGCGTTCGTGCTCGCGGCGGGCGTTCAGCGTGGCGATCTGTGACTCGCGCAGGCTCCACATCTCCGACTCCAGGCGCCGCGCGTAGTCGATCAGCGACTCGCCGGCGCCGGAGCCCGGGCTCGTGTCCAGCCGGGCCAGCTCGCGGGCGATGTTCAGCCGCATCGACGGCTGGGAGGTGTCGTCCGAGATCGACTGGCGGGTCTCGCGCAGGACCGAAAGGGCCTCTTCACGGCGGCCCTCCTTGTCCAGGCAGCGGGCCAGCGCGATCGCGACGATCTCGCGGTCGTGCCCGAACGCGCGCTCGGTGTAGAGGTTCTGCAGCCGCTCGACGTGCTCGCCGCCCGGCTGGTTCAGCGCCGGCGCCGCGGCCAGGACGCCGACCTGGTCGATCGCGTCGACGTTCGCCTTGCGCGGGAACAGCGACTCGGCGAACGGCCCTTCGGCGGCCGCCCCCATCGACGCCGCCGTGCGGAACTTCTCGGCGCTCTCGTCGTACTCGTCGATGCGCTCCAGCCGCAGGCCCCAGCCGAGCAGCATCTTGATCCGGTTGATCAGCTGCAGGGCGATGTCGTGCGGGCTCGCGCTCTCGCGGATCGCCGCCGCGGCCCGGCCGATCACCTCTTCGGCCGCTTCGTAGACGCCGAGCTGGTTGAGCACCAGCCAGCAGTCGATCAGCGTCGAGGAGAGCAGCCGGTTCCAGTTGCGCAGCCCGACCTGGCGGTCCGGGATGGTCGAGTCGTCGAGGATGGCCAGCGCCCGGGCGATCTCGGTGAGCGCGGCGTCCTCCTGCGCGGCGATCACGAGCCGGCGCCCGCGCAGGGCGTGCGCGTCGGCCCGGAGCAGGGCGATGCCGTGCCGCCGGGTGTGCGCGAGCATCTCGTCGAGCCGGGGCTCGGCCTCCGCGGCCAGGCCCTTCGTGGCCAGCCGGGCGAGGGCGGACGAGCGCAGCAGCTGGGCCACGAGCAGGGGCTCGCCGCGCCGCTGGGTCTCGTCGAGCAGCTCGTCCATCATCGCGACGATCTCGAGCTGCTGGGTGTACTCGTGCCGCTGGACCGCGGCGTTCAGCTCCCGCGCGCGCCCGACGATCCAGGCGTCGGACATCTCGGCCAGCGCGGGCCGCCTGGCCGTCACCGGGTCGGTCGCCTCGTCGGTCAGCGCCAACCTCCCGGTGTCGTGGGTTTCCGGTTCCTCTGCTGCTCCGCCGCCAGGATTCGAACCTGAACTGTCAGAACCAAAATCTGAAGTGCTGCCGATTACACTACGGCGGATCGATCCTGGTCAGGATAGCGACGATCGGGTGTCGTCCGCGCGGGGGATGCGTTAGGCGCCCGGAAGCCGGGTACCCGATCCCCGGGACAGGTGTGTGGCTTCAGGCACTCCCCAGCCGCCCGAACCTCCTGTACCGTAACTTACGGCATCGTAGGTTAGGTCACCCTTGGTAAAGGGCGCCGTGCGTAGGAAGAAGTGAAGCGTATGACGGCCACGCTCGACCGTTCCCAGCCCACCGGGGAGCCTCCGGCCCCCAAGGGGCCCAAACCCGTCATCGACGGCAAGCGCGGCATCGGCGTGCAGCTGTCGGTCTACTTCGGTGTGATCGCCCCGCTCGTGGCCCTCCTGGTCGCGGTGCCGTTCGCGTGGGGCTGGGGACTGAGCTGGGTCGACGTCGGCATCTTCGTGGTGTTCTACGCGATCAGCGGGCTCGGCATCACGGTGTCGTACCACCGCTACTTCACGCACGGCTCGTTCAAGGCCAAGCAGTGGCTGCGCGTGTTCATGGCCATCGCGGGCAGCATCGCCCTGCAGGGCCCGGTGATCACCTGGGTCGCCGACCACCGCCGCCACCACGCGTTCTCCGACCGCGACGGCGACCCGCACTCGCCGTGGGCGTTCGGCACCTCGCCGTGGGCCATCGCCAAGGGTTTCTGGCACGCGCACATGGGCTGGCTCTTCGAGCGTGACCAGACCAACGCCGAGCGCTTCGCGCCGGACCTGGTGAAGGACCCGGCGATCAAGAAGGTCGACGACCTGTTCTGGCTGTGGGCCCTGGTCAGCCTGACCCTGCCGGCGCTGCTCGGCGGGCTGATCTCGTGGTCGCTGTGGGGCGCGGTGACGGCGTTCTTCTGGGCCGGGCTGGTCCGGATCTGCGTGCTGCACCACGTGACCTGGTCGGTCAACTCGATCTGCCACATGATCGGCGAGCGCCCGTTCGCCGCCCGCGACAAGTCGGCGAACTTCTGGCCCCTGGCGATCTTCAGCTTCGGCGAGTCGTGGCACAACCTGCACCACGCCGACCCGACGTCCGCCCGCCACGGCGTCAAGCGCGGCCAGATCGACATCTCCGCGCGGCTGATCTGGATCTTCGAGAAGTTCGGCTGGGTGCACGACGTCCGCTGGCCGACGCCGCAGCGCCTGGCCCGTATCGCCACCGAAAAAGCCTAGTCAACTAGGCTGCCCCGATGGCGGGGAGACGACGTTCGAAGCGTGAGCAGCAGGTCACCGGGGCCCGTCCGGCCGCCCCGGTGACCCGGGTCCGGATGACCGGCACCGAGCGGCGTCAGCAGCTGCTGAACGTCGCCCGGGCGCTGTTCGCCGAGAAGGGCTTCGACGGCACGTCGATCGAGGAGATCGCGCACCGCGCCAACGTTTCGAAGCCGGTGGTGTACGAGCACTTCGGCGGCAAAGAGGGCATCTACGCGGTGGTCGTCGACCGCGAAACGCAGCTGCTGCTCGACCGGATGGTTTCGACCCTCCACGGCGGTCACCCGCGCGCGATGCTGGAGCAGGCGGCGACGGCGCTGCTGTCCTACGTCGAGGATTCCCACGACGGGTTCCGCATCCTGGTCCGCGACTCCCCGGTGGCGAGCTCCACGGGGACGTTTTCCACGGTGCTGAACGACATCGCGAGCCAGGTCGAGCACATCCTGGCCCAGCAGTTCGCGGCCCGCGGCTACGACGAGAAGCTGGCCGCGCTGTACGCGCAGGCGCTGGTGGGCATGGTGGCGCTGACCGGCCAGTGGTGGCTGGACGCGCGCAAGCCCAAGCGCGACGAAGTGGCGGCGCACCTGGTCAACCTGGCGTGGAACGGGTTGTCGCACCTGGAGCACAAGCCGAAGCTGCGGCTGGGCTGACATCGTGGCGCTCATTGCCGCGGAGTTGCGGCTCATGCAGGGCCTGGCGCAGCGGATCACCGCCACCCACCCGGAGCTGGTCAACAGCGACGCGTCGTTCGGCGAGCTGGCCTGGAACTGGGGCCGCACCCGCGGCGAGGGCGAGCACCGGCTGTGGTTCGCGGACGACGAGCTCGTCGCGTGGGGCCGGGCCGAGCTGCCGCGCCGGGTGCGGCGCAACGACGGTTCGGTCAAGGACATCACCGACGCGTACCTGACGTACCAGGTGCATCCCGGGCACGCGGAGCTGGTCGACGAGGTGATCGCCTGGTACGAGACGACGGCGCCCGGCGTGTCCCGCACCGTGCTCCCGGCGGCGGCCGACACGCCCGGCCTGCAGCGCTGGGCGGCGCACGGTTACGAAGCCGACGAGGAATGGTCGCAGCTCAACGAGCGTGACTTGACCGAGGTCGAGGAGCCGTCGCTGCCGGCCGGGTTTTCCTTCCGCACAGCGGCGGAGGTCCCGCCGGAAGCCGTGGTCCAGGCGCATGTGGACGCCTGGACCCCGACGTCGTACACGGAGGCGTCGTACCTCGGCGTCCGGCAGGCGCCGGGCTACCGCGACGACCTGCACGTCCTGGTGGAGGCCACGGACGGCCCGATGGCGTGCTCGGCGATCATGTGGCTCGACGAAGAGAACGAGACGGTCGAGTTCGAGCCGGTCGGAACGCACCCGCGCTACCGGCGCAAGGCCTGGCGAGGGCGATGTTGCTGCACGGAATGCGCTTGGCGGCCGCGGCGGGCGCCCGGCACGCGACGGTCGCCTGCATGGGAGAGCCGGCCCCGGCGCGGGAGTTGCACTACGGCGTGGGGTTCCGGGCGTTTTCACGGCACGCGCCGCTGATCAAGCGCGGTTGAGCGTCACCGCAACTGACCCGCGGCGTGCAGGTGGTCGAAGATCAGCTGCGCCACCAGTGAAACCCGCGGCCGGTCCGCATAGCCCAGCCAGGCGATCTCCTCGATCTCCGCGCACGCCCGCGGTGTCCCCTCGTACTCCGCCGAGTACGCCGTCGTGCGCACGACCGTTCCCTCCGCGTGGCCGTGGGCCTGGCCTTCGAACGTGCCCGCCGGCGTGATCGAAGCCGCGTCGATCGCCACGCCGAGTTCCTCGCGGATCTCGCGGACCAGCGTCTCGGCGTCGGTCTCGCCCGGCTCGCGTTTGCCGCCCGGGAGGTAGAACTTGTCCTTCCCCCGCGAACGCGCTGCCAGGATCCGGCCGTCCACCAAGTGGATCCAGGCGATCTTGTCGATCACGCCAGTGCCGCCAGCGCCTCTTCGGTCGTCACGACCGTGCCCAGGCGCGGGAAGATCCTCGTAACGGCGTTTTCGTGCGAGATGTCCGACAGCGCCGTCATCGCGTCGGACACCGCGACCGTGTCGTAGCCGTGGTCCGAGGCCGCGCGCAGGGTCGACTCCACGCCGAACTCCGTGGCGATGCCGCCGAAGTACACCGTGCGGACGCCCGCGCCGCGCAGGAACTCGTCGAGGTCCGTGCCCGCGAAGCCGCCGATCGTGTACTTCGTGACGATCTTGTCGTCCCCGGCGTCGAAGGCCAGTTCGTTGCCCGGCGGGTTGTCCGGGCGCGACACCTTCACGACCACCACCGGCGCTCCGGCCTTGCGGAACGCGTCCCGCAAGCGCAAGGCGTTCGCGAGGACTTCTTCGCCGCGGTACGGCGTGGTGGGCAGCGCCACGATCCGCTCCTGCAGGTCGATCAGCACGAGCGCGGAGGTGGCCGGGTCGATCTTGCTCATGCCCCGATCCTAGGCACTAGGGTCGGGCTCATGGCGAACAGCAGGGAAATCGTGGTGACGGGCGGCGGCACGGGCATCGGGTACGCCGTGGCGGCGGCCTTCGCCCAAGCCGGCGAGCGCGTCACGATCACCGGGCGCCGCGAGCAGGTGCTCACCGAAGCCGCGACGCTCGCCGGCGCGCGGCCCGTCGTGTTCGACGCCGCCGACCCCGCGGCCGTCGAGGCCGCACTGGAGGAGTTGCCGGATCGCGTCGACGTCCTCGTCAACAACGCGGGCGGCAACACGGATTTCCTCGACGGCGACGGCGAACCCGGGCTGGCGGGCTTCGCGGCCGCGTTCGAGCGCAACCTGCGGTCCAATGTGGTCAGTGCGGCCCTGGTGACGCACGCGCTGCGCGACCGCCTCGCCGAGGGCGCGCGGATCATCACGATCGGATCGATCGCCGCGCACACCGGCGCCGGATCGTACGGCGCCGCGAAGGCCGCGGTCGAGGCGTGGAACGTGAGCGTGGCCCGCGAGTTCGGGCCACGCGGGATCACCGCGAACGTCGTCGCGCCGGGCCTGATCGGCGAAACCGAGTTCTTCCACGGCCGGCTGAGCGACCAGCGCCGCGAATGGCTGATCGGCAACACGATGAACAAGCGCCCGGGCACCCCGGACGACGTGGTGGCCGTGGTGACGTTCCTGGCGAGCCCCGCCGCCGGGCACGTCACCGGCCAGGTGCTGCACGTCAACGGCGGTGCTCACCCGGGCGGATAAACCGGCCGATCGGCCGATGCGCGCGCCGGTTGTCCGCCGGAAGGCCGGAACAGCCCGGCTTTTCGGGCGATACCCGCGGTCCAGCTCCGCAATAGCTTCGGATTCCTCACCGATCCGGCGGAGGTGGTCTGGTGCTCGAGCGGCTGAACAACCTGAAGGTGCTCGTGGGCATCGCCGTGGTCATCGTGGTCGGCGGCCTGCTCGTCGCGGTCGCCGTCAACAGTGACTCCGGCAGCGACAGCTGGCGCGCTCTATGCAGCTCCACCCCGGCCGCGCCGGCGGAGAAGCAGGCGAGCCTGGTCGCCGAGGCCCGGAAAGCGCTGCTGAACACCGGGAACGATCCGCGGCTCGGGATCGAGATCGTCGACCTCGGGGCCTGTGCGGTCGAAACCCGGTGGAAGGCCGACCAGCCGCAGCCCGCCGCGTCCGTGGTGAAACTGCTCATCGCCCTCGACCTGCTCGACCGGTCCGGGGTGCCCTCGGGCGGCGAAGCGACGGCCGTCCGCAGC
Organism: Amycolatopsis sp. NPDC003861; assembly: GCF_053605405.1. Lineage (NCBI taxonomy): Bacteria > Bacillati > Actinomycetota > Actinomycetes > Pseudonocardiales > Pseudonocardiaceae > Amycolatopsis > Amycolatopsis sp. NPDC003861. The sequence goes on along the minus strand of NZ_JBSGJD010000096.1, from coordinate 17,870 downwards.
ATGCTCGCCGCCAGTGATGATCGCGTCGCCAGCCGGCTGTGGCAGCAGAACGGCGGGCCGGACATCGTGCGGCGGCAGGCCGGGAAGCTCGGGCTCGCGCACACCGCACCCCCGGCCGACGCCGGCCAGTGGGGCGCCACCCGGATGTCACCCACCGACGTCGTCACCGTCTACCGGCACATCACCGCCGCGCTGCCCGAGGAACAACGCGTGTTCCTCACCGGGGCGATGGAGGACGCCCCGCGCACCGCGGTCGACGGGTTCGACCAGCACTTCGGGATCCCGCGCGCCTTCTCCGGTGCGGCGTGGGCGGTCAAGCAGGGCTGGGGCAGCTCCGAGTCCCGGCGGGTGCTCAACACCACCGGCCTGGTCCGGACCGCGTCCGGTACCTACGCCGTCGCGGTGATGGCGTCCTGGAGCGACACCATCGGCTGGCCGGCCGCGACCACGGCGGTGACCACCGCCGTCGGCTCGCTGAAGGGCTCGCTCAAGGCCGGGAAGGCCTGAAGCGGGGCTGGAGGCCGGCCCCCGGATCGCCAGGTCGGCGACGGCGCCCGGGGACCGGCGCGGTGCTGCCGCGGGAACGCTCTCTTCGGACCGCGTCCAACACGCGTCGGGGGCGGGCGAAAACTTTTGGTGCACATCATGTTCCGCCGATCGCCGCCCGGGCGTAAGTGTCCACGGCCCGCATCGGACGTGGCTTTTTCATGGTCGGCTCAGGCGGGCGTGACCTTCAGCAGCTTGTCGTCCGTACCGTCCGAGGTGGTCACGTACAGGGCGCCGTCCGGGCCGCTGCGGACCGCGCGGAGGCGGCCGAACGTGTCGTCGAACTCCGGGGGCAGCGTGACGTCGAGGACCTTGCCCGCCGGGTCCAGGTGGTACAGCAGCAGTTTCTGGCCCTTGAGCGCCACCACGACCAGCGCGCCGTCGTTCGTCCCCCACTGGGCGCCGGTCAGGAAGGCGTCGCCGCTGATCGCCTCGGTGGTCTTCCCGGACGTCCACAGTGGACTCACTGCGTCCGGGAAGCGCTTGAGGTCGGTCATCGGCACGCTCTCGTCGTAGCTCGATTCGGTGCCGCCCTTGGACGGGTCCCAGCCGTAATTGGCGCCCGGCTTCAGCAGGTTGACCTCGTCGTCGAACGACGGCCCGTGCTCGGCGGTGATCACCTGGCCGCTGCCCGGCCGGATCGCCACGCCCTGGACGTTGCGGTGGCCGTAGGTGTAGATCAGCCGTTCGCGCGGGTCACTCGAAGTGATGAACGGGTTGTCCGGCAACGGTTCCCCGGTCTTCGCGTCCAGCCGCAGCACCTTGCCGCCGAGGGAGTGGCGGTCCTGCGCGATCGACGCGCGGGCGGTGTCGCCGGTGCCGACGAGCAGCGCGCCATCCGGGGCGAACGTCGGACGGCAGCCGGAGTGCCGTCCGCTCGGGTTCACCGGCAGCCCGGTGAGCAGGTCCTTGACCTTGGCCGCGCTCGCGCCGTCGGCGGCCAGCCTCCAGGTGACCAGCCGGATGTCGACGGCCTTGCCGCCTTCCTGGTGGTCCTGGCAGGTGATGAACTCGCGGCTGGTCGCGAAGTCCGGGCTGACGACCATGCCGAGCAGCCCGCCTTCGCCCTTGGCCATGACGTCGGCGAGGTCGGCGCGCACCTCGGCGGCCTGGCCGTTGCGGACCAGCGCGAGCTTGCCGGGCCGCTGCGGCACGAGGATGCCGCCGTCGGGCAGGAAGCCGACGTCCCAGCCGTGCTCCAGCCCGCCGGTCACCGTCTCGACCTTGAACTTCCCGCTCGCGGCGGCCGGGGACGACGCCGGCGGCACGCTCTGCACGGGTTCGCTCGCCGCCCCCGAACAGCCCAGGACCAGCAGGGACACCGCACCGAGGAGACCCAGCGAACGCCGCATAAGGCCCATCCTGCCACCATGCGGTGAAATCGCCGTTCGCCAGCCGCTTCGTCGTCAGTTGTGGTGCGGGCAGGGGCCGTACCGGCCGAGCGCCGTACGTGCCGCTTCGGTGTCTTGGCGGTACATCGGTGCGACGGCGGATCCGTACGTTTCGCCGGGTTTGATGTGTGCTTTCGCTTCGGCGGTGGCCTTGAGAACCGTGTCGACGTCGGCCTTTACGCCGGGTGGGCGGTTTTCACCAGCTCGGCGCCCTCGCCCGCGATCAGGTCGGCTTGCCGGACGAGGTCGGCGGCCTCGGGGTTTTCCCGGCCGGTGTCCGGCAGGACCGTCCTGGCGAGTTCGGCGCTGAAGTGGAGCAGCAGCACGGAGAACGTTTCCAGCTGGCCGCACAACGCCTGCTGGGCCATGTCGAGCGTCGGTGAGGTGGGTGCCGAGCTGCTTGCCGGAGGTGATGGCGGTGGCGGCGTGGTCGCGCAGCCGGCGAGCGCCGTGGCCACGGCCAGCGCCACTGCCGTTCTACCGGGCGTGTGCACGACATGACTCCTCGGTCGTCGGGCTGGTCCGGCGAACCTAACGAGAGACCCCGGGGAGGGGTCCCCGCCGGACGGGCCTGCGCTCAGGAACCTGGCCGCACCAGCCCGGACTCGTAGGCGAACACGACGGCGTGCACCCGGTCCCGCAGGCCCAGCTTGCCGAGCACCCGCCCGACGTGCGTCTTCACCGTCGTCTCGCCGATGTACAGCTTCGCGGCGATCTCGGTGTTCGACAGCCCGCGCGCGATGAGCCCCAGGACGTCCTTCTCGCGTTCGGTCAGCGCCCCGAGCTTCGCGACGTCCACGGGATCGCGGTCGTCGGCGAGGTACCGGTCGAGCAGCCGCCGCGTGACCGACGGCGACACCATCGAGTCACCCCGCAGCACGCCCCGGATCGCGACGAGCATCTCCTCGGCGGGCGCGTCCTTGACGAGGAACCCGCTCGCGCCGCCCCGGAGAGCGGCGTAGGCGTACTCGTCGAGGTCGAAGGTGGTGATGATGAGGACGCGCACGTCCGGCAGCTCGGCGCAGATCCGCGCGGTCGCCGTGACGCCGTCGAGCACGGGCATCCGGACGTCCATCAGGACCAGGTCGGGGCGCAGTTCCCGGGCGAGGGTGACGGCTTCTTCGCCGTTGGCGGCCTCCCCGACGACGGCGAGGCCGTCCTGGCTTTCGACGATCATGCGCAGGCCGACGCGGACGAGCTGCTGGTCGTCGCAGAGGAGGATCCGGGTGGTCACGGGGTCACCACCAGGCTGGCGCGCACCCGGTACCCGCCGTCCGGCAGCGGGCCCGTCGTCAGCTCGCCGTGGTACATCTCGACGCGCTGGCGCATGCCGGCCAGCCCGCGCCCGGACGACGGCAGGGCGGGCGCCGGCGGTGCGTGGCCTCCCGTGTTCGTCACCTCGATGCGGACCTCCGGTGGCTCGAAGGCGACGCCGACGCGGCCGGTCGCGTCGGCCGGGGCGTGCTTGATCATGTTGGTCAGTGCCTCCTGGACGATCCGGTACGCCTGCAGCGCGGCGCTCGCGGGCAGGGTGCCCGGGTCGCCGGTGACGTCGAGGGTGACGTCCCGGCCGGCCTGCTCGACGAGCTCGCGCAGCCCGGCGAGGGTCGGCTGGGGGCTGCGCGCCGCCTGGCCGGCGTGCAGGACTTCGAGGAGCCGGCGCAGCTCGGCCAGTGCTTCCCGGCCCGTGTGGACGATCGTGTCGAGCGTGCGATCGACGGCCGCCGGGTCGCGGTGCCGGGCGAGCTTCGCGCCCTCGGCGTTCAGCACGATCACGCTCATGCTGTGCGCCAGGACGTCGTGCAGCTCCCGCGCGATCCTGGTGCGCTCCTCGGCGACCGCCGCGCGGGCCTGGGCGTCGTCCCGCTTCTTCTCCTCGGCGACGAGCTCCTCCTGCTTGCGGAAGAACTCGCCGAGCGCCCACGCCGCGATGTGCAGCGGCAGGATGCCGACCAGCGTCAACGTCGGGTTCGCCGTCTCCGGCGCGTAGAGGACGTACCACTGGGTGCCGAGCACGGCGATCGCCACCGCGATCACCGCGGCGAACCCCCGGTCCCGCCGTTTCACCAGGTTGAACAGCACCACCGCCATCGCCAGCTCGGTGCGGCCGCGGTCGTACGCCCAGATCTCGGTGAAGTACACCACCGCCGCCCCGGCGATGATCAGCACCGCGACCGTGCGCGGGTACCGGCGGCGCACCAGCAGCGGGAGCAGGAACAGCATCGGGATGGCCCGCACGGTCCACGGCTCCGGGCCGGTCCAGCTCGGCGCGAGGAAGACGAACACGCCGTACAGCGGCAGATCCACCGTCCACCGGTGCCGGCGCACCCACTTCACGAGTCGTTCCACGCCCCGAACGTAGTGCCGGGGTGCCGCCCGGGGCGTCCTTCCTGCGGCCGGTTCTCGTCCTCCTCCGGGAGGAGGGGGCCGGCCGGTCCGGACGATTCGGGGCCACCCCCGCCGTTCCTACCGTCGGGATCATGTCGATCACCAGGGAATTCCTCCGCCACCCCGTGCTGACGGGTGCGATCGCGCCGAGCTCGCCGCGGCTGGCCGAAGAGATGACGGCGGGCCTCGGCCTGGAACGCGCGTCGTGCGTCGCGGAACTCGGTCCGGGCACCGGCGTGTTCACCGAAGCGGTCCTCGCGCTGCTTCGCCCCGAAGCGCGCTTCACGGCCGTCGAGATCAACCCGCGTTTCGCCGCTTCGCTGCGGGACCGCCTTCCGCAGGTGGACGTCGTCACCGGCTCGGCGGAGCACTTGGCGCTCGAGAACGTCGACGTCGTCGTCTCCGGGCTGCCGTGGACGGCCATGACCGCGGCCCGGCAGCGGCGCATCCTCGACGCGGTCACCGTGGCGCTCGCCCCGAACGGCCGGTTCACGACGTTCGCGTACGCCCACGCGGCCTGGACGCCACCCGCCCGCCGCTTCGCCGCGTCGCTGCGCAGCCGGTTCGCGGTCGTGGAGCGCACGCAGGTCGTCTGGGGCAACCTGCCGCCCGCGTTCGTCTACCGCGCGGCCCTGCCGGTGGCGGTGGGGAGGGCCTGGCGTGGACAGCCTGCTGCGACCCCTGCTTGACGCGCCCCCGGCGGTCGTCTACCTGGTCTGCGCGCTGGTCATCACGGCGGAAACCGCGCTGCTGCCGGGGATCGTGCTGCCGACGTTGTCGACGCTGCTGCTGATGGGCTTCCTCGCCGAGCGGGGCACGCTCCACCTCGGACTCGCTTGGGTGGTGGCCGTTGCCTCGGCGGTCCTCGGCGACCAGCTCGCGTACCTCGAAGGACGCCGCTGGGGACCGCGGCCGGCCCACCGGGACCGGTGGAAGCGCGTGGAAGCGGCGGTCGCGCGCTACGGCGTCCCGGCGGTGATCGCGGGCCGCTGCCTGGCGGGCGTCCGCACGCTGGTGCCGCGCGTGGCGGGCTCGGCGGCGATGCCGTACCGCCGGTTCGCGGCGGGCAGCGTGGGCGCGGCGGTGCTGTGGGCGAGCGCGGAGCTGCTGGTGGGTCACACGACGGCGCTGGTGCTGTGAAGCCGTTCCGCGGTCTCGGCGTCGGCGGGGAGGAACGTCTCCAGCTTGAGCTCCGACACGGTCACGTCCGCCGCCGTCGCGAACGTCGTGATCGCCGTGATCAGCCGCAGTTCGCCGAGCGAGGTGGCCAGGCGGACCGGCACCGCGAACCCCAGGTGCTCCGGGCCGGGCGCGGCCGCCGGCGGCAGGTACCCCTCGAGCTCGGCGAGCTGCGCGGCCAGCCGGTCGTCGGGAGTGCGGGCGAGGTCGTTGCGGATGCGCTCGAGGATGTGCCGCGCCCAGTCGTCGAGGTTGGCCACGCGCGGCGCCATCCCGCGCGGGTGCAGCGCCAGCCGCAGCGTGTCGACCGGTTCGCGCAGCAGCTCCGGGGCGACCCCCTCGGTGAGCAGCCGGAACCCGTCGTTCGCCGCGACCAGCACGCCGTAGCGGTCGACGACGATCGCGGGGTAGGGCCGGTGGCCGTCGAGCAGCCGCCGCAGCCCGTCGAGCACCGGCCGGATCGCCGGGTCGTCGAGCCGGGTTTCGGGGTACGTCGGCGCGTAGCCGGCCGCGTGGAGCAGGCCGTTGCGCTCGCGCAGGGGCAGTTCGAGGGACTCCGCGACGCGCAGGACCATGCCGCGGCCGGGCACCGAGCGCCCGCTCTCCATGAAGCTGACGTGCCGCTGCGTCGTGCCCGCGCGCAGGGCGAGGTCGAGCTGGCTGATCCGCCGCCGGGTGCGCCAGTCCTTGAGCGCCGTTCCGAAGTCCACGGCCCCATCCTGCTCGGGGCGTCCATTCCCCGCGGGGAATTGAAGGCATACCCCGATCGGGCGACGCTTCGGCCATGACGAACTACGGACTGGTCGTCCCGACCTACCAGGCCATCCTCGACACCGGGCGGACCGCGCCCGAGCTGGTCGCCACCGCTGTCGCCGCGGAAGAACTCGGCCTCGACTCGGTCTGGGTCGGCGACACCCTCGCGAAGGCTCCGCTCGACGCGCTCACCATGCTGGCCGCCTTCGCCGCCCGGACGTCCCGCGTGACGCTGGGGACGGCGGCGCTGCTCCCGGCTCTGCGAAACCCGATCCTCACGGCCAACCAGCTGCTGGGCATCGATCTCCTCAGCGAAGGACGGCTCACCGTCGCCGTCGGTGCCGGGTTCGCCGGGCGCAGCGAGCCGGAGTTCGCGTTCGCCGGCGTGCCCTGGGAGCGCCGCCGCGCCCGGCTGGACGACATCGTGGGCCTCTGGCGCGCGGCCTGGAGCGGCGCTTCGTCCTTCCACGGTTCGGTGCTGCACTACGACTCGCTGCCGGTGTTCCCGGCGCCGGCCCGCCCGGGTGGCCCGCCGGTGTGGCTGGCCGCGTACACGCCGGGCGCGCTCGAGCGGGTCGGCCGGTGCTACGACGGCTGGCTGCCCTACCCGCCGGACCCCGCGGACTACGGCACCGGCCTGGCCCGGATCCGGGCCACGGCGTCGCGGCCGGTCACCCCGGCGTTGTTCGCGACGGTCCTGGTGGAGGACGACCCGGTGCGCGGGAGCGAGCTGCTGGAGGAGTACTGCCTGACGAACTACGGTCGCCCGGCGGCGTTCGTGCAAGGGATCCAGATGCAGGTCACCGGCAGTGCCGCGGAGGTGGCGGCGCAGCTGCGGAAGTACGAGGGCGTGGAGCACTTCCTGCTGCGCGTCGCGAGCACGGAACCGAAGGTGTTCGACGAGCAGCTGCCGCGCCTCGCGGAGGTGGTGAATCTGCTGCGCGACCAGCCGTGATCGGAAACCTGTCGGGGGTGGCACGTAGGCTGGGACCGTGACCGACGCTCCGCTGTCCGGACTCCTCACCGCCATCCTTCCCGACCCGGCCCTGCGCGGCGTGGTCGAGCGCGCCGGCGCGCCGCTGCTCGAGCTGCAGGGCCCGATCGCCGCCCGGCAGCTCGTCGCGGCCGCCGTCGCCGCCGACACCGGCGCCGGCCGTCCCGTCCTGGCCGTCACCGCCACCGGCCGCGAGGCCGACGAGCTGACCGCGTCGCTCGGCGCCCTGCTCGGCAGGAGCAGAGTCGCCGACTTCCCGAGCTGGGAGACCCTGCCGCACGAGCGCCTCTCCCCGCGCGCGGACACGGTCGGCCGCCGCCTCGAGGTGCTGCACCGGCTGAAGACGGGGGACGACGGCCTGCGCGTCGTCGTCGCCACCGTCCGCAGCCTGATCCAGCCGATGGCGCCCGGGCTCGGCTCGCTGAAGCCGATCGACCTCGTCGTCGGCGAGGAGACGCCGTTCGAGGAACTCCTGGAACGGCTGGTCGAGCTGGCCTACACCCGCGTCGACATGGTCGAGAAGCGCGGCGAGTTCGCCGTCCGCGGCGGCATCCTCGACCTCTTCGGGCCGACCGCGCAGCACCCGGTCCGGGTCGAGTTCTGGGGCGACGAGGTCAGCGAAATCCGCGCGTTCGCGGTCTCCGACCAGCGGTCGCTGCCCGGCGAGATCCCGCGGGTCACCGCGCCGCCGTGCCGCGAGCTGCTGCTCACCCGGCCGGTCAAGGAGAAGGCCGCGGAGCTGGCGAAGACGTACGAGGCCGACGCGCACCTGGCCGAGATGCTCACCAAGCTCGCCGACGGCATCCCGGTCGAGGGCATGGAGGCGCTCATCCCGGTGCTCTGCGAAGGCGAGCTGGAGCTGCTCACCGACGCGATGCCGGAAGGCACCCACGTCCTGCTCACCGACCCGGAGAAGATCCGCGCCCGCGCCGCCGACCTGGTCCGCACCGGTCAGGAGTTCCTCGAAGCGTCCTGGACGACGGCCGCGGCGGGCGGGCAGGCCCCGATCGACCTCGGCGCGTCGGCCTACCGCGGGCTCGACGAGATCGCGTCCCACGCGCAGGACACCAAGCGCGCGTGGTGGACGCTCACCCAGCTGACCAGTGAAGACCCGGACGTCTACCGCGTCTCGGTCGAGGCCGCGCCCGCGTACCGGGGCGAGCTCGAACGCGCGACGGCGGACCTGCGCGCACACACCGCGGCGGGTGGCACGGCGGTGCTCGTCGTGGCCGGTCAGGGCACCGCGGCGCGCGCGGTGGAGCAGCTCACGGGCGCTGACGTCCCGGCCACCCAGGCCGGTGACGGGCTGGCCGGGCCGCCGTCCGCGGGGATGGTCACGGTCACCTGCGGCGGCCTCACCGACGGGTTCGTCTCGCCGGAGCGCGCCCTGGTCGTGCTGAGCGAAGCGGATCTCACCGGCCGCGGCGCGGGCGCCGGAACGTCCACAAAGGACCTGAACACGAAGATGCCGTCCCGGCGGCGCAACGCGGTCGACCCGCTGGCGCTGAAGGCCGGCGACTACGTCGTGCACGACCAGCACGGCATCGGCCGGTTCGTCGAGATGGTGCAGCGCACGGTGGCCGGCGCCACCCGCGAGTACCTGCTGCTGGAGTACGCGTCGTCGAAGCGCGGCCACCCGGGCGACAGGCTGTTCGTGCCCACCGACCAGCTCGACGAGGTCTCCCGGTACGTCGGCGGCGAGCTGCCCACGCTCAACAAGCTCGGCGGCTCCGACTGGAAGAACACCAAGGCGCGCGCGAAGAAGGCGGTCAAGGAGATCGCCGCCGAGCTCGTCCAGCTCTACGCGGCGCGCCAGGCCGCGCCCGGGCACGCGTTCGGCTCGGACACGCCGTGGCAGCACGAGCTGGAGGACGCCTTCCCGTTCACGGAAACCAACGACCAGCTCGCCGCGATCGACGAGGTCAAGGCGGACATGGAGCGCGGCGTCCCGATGGACCGCGTGATCTGCGGCGACGTCGGCTACGGCAAGACGGAGATCGCCGTGCGCGCGGCGTTCAAGGCGGTGCAGGACGGCAAGCAGGTCGCGGTGCTCGTCCCGACGACGCTGCTCGCCCAGCAGCACCTGAACACCTTCACCGAGCGCATGCGGTCGTTCCCGGTGACGATCAAGGGCTTGTCCCGCTTCACGAACAAGGCGGAGTCGGACGCGATCCTCGAGCAGCTCGCCGGCGGCGAGGTCGACATCGTCATCGGCACGCACCGGTTGCTGCAGACGGGCATCCGCTACAAGGACCTCGGCCTGGTGATCGTCGACGAGGAGCAGCGCTTCGGCGTCGAGCACAAGGAACACATCAAGGCGCTGCGCACGCACGTCGACGTGCTCACCATGTCGGCGACACCGATCCCGCGCACGCTGGAGATGTCGCTGGCCGGCATCCGCGAGATGTCGACGATCCTGACCCCGCCGGAGGACCGCCACCCGATCCTGACCTACGTCGGCGCGTACGACGACAAGCAGGTCGGCGCGGCCATCCGCCGCGAGCTGCTGCGCGACGGCCAGGTCTTCTACGTCCACAACCGGGTCTCGTCGATCGAGAAGGCGGCCCGGCGGATCCGCGAGCTGGTGCCGGAGGCGCGGGTCGTCACCGCGCACGGCCAGATGAACGAAGAGAAGCTCGAAAAGATCATCCAGGGCTTCTGGGAGAACGAGTACGACGTGCTCGTCTGCACGACGATCGTCGAAACCGGGCTCGACATCTCGAACGCGAACACCCTCCTGGTCGAGCGCGGCGACCTGCTGGGCCTGGCGCAGCTGCACCAGCTGCGCGGCCGGGTCGGGCGCGGGCGCGAGCGCGGGTACGCGTACTTCCTGTACCCGCCGGAAGCACCGCTGACGGAGACAGCGCACGACAGGCTGGCGACGATCGCCCAGAACACCGAGCTCGGTGCGGGTATGGCGGTCGCGATGAAGGACCTCGAGATCCGCGGCGCGGGCAACATCCTGGGGGCGGAGCAGTCCGGCCACATCGCGGGCGTCGGCTTCGACCTGTACGTGCGCTTGGTCGGCGAAGCGGTCGACGCATTCCGGAGGCACGCGGGCGCGGAGGCGCCGGAGGAAGAGGAGCTGGCGGAAGTCCGCGTCGACCTCCCGATCGACGCCCACATCCCGCACGACTACGTCCCGGGAGAGCGCCTGCGCCTGGAGGCGTACCGCAAGATCGCGGCGGCCCCGGACACGGAGGGCCTCGACGCGGTCCGCGAAGAGCTCATCGACCGCTACGGCCAGCCCCCGGCCCCGGTCAACCGGCTCCTGGCGGTGGCCAAGTTCCGGCACACGTGCCGCGAGGCGGGCGTGACGGAGGTGGCGGTCCAAGGCACCACGATCCGATTCGCGCCACTGCCGCTGCTGGACTCGCAGATGGTGCGCCTGAAGCGCCTGTACCCGAAGGCGCTGTACAAGGCGGTGACGAACACGGTGTCGGTGCCGAAGCCGACCGAAGGCCCGGCCGGAGGCCGCATCGGCGCGCCGACATTGCGCGACGAGGAACTGCTGGACTGGTGCACCAAACTGCTGGTGCAGCTGACGAAGAAACCCGCGGCGGTCTGAAGCGCCAACCGGCCCCCCACCCAGACCCCCCCACCACCCCGATCCGAAGCCAGAACGCGGACGGTGGTGCCGGGTCAAGGCATCTTTCCCGCCTTGACGCGGTACCACCGTCCGTAGTCACAATCAGGCTTCGGGGTGGTGGGAAAGCGAGCGCAGCCCCCGGCGTCAGCCGACTTCGCTGAACATGGGCGGCAGAGGCTCAGCCAACCCCATCCGAACCCGCTCCTCAGGAACCGCAACAGCCCCAGCCCCGCCCATCGGCAACGGCCGAGGACGCCGCGGCACCCGCGACCCCGAACCGCCACCCCGTCCCGGGTACACCAGCAACCCCCGAGCCGGATCCGGAACGGCATCAAGCGCCGCTGTCACGACGGGAAGAGCCCGGAAGGCGTCCCGGCGTTCCTCCGTCAAGAACTCGATCTCCAGCACCACGCCCCACCGGTGCTCGTGCCAAACCCACTGCTCAGCGCCGTTCGTCAGCGCCGCTTCGGTGAGTGCGTCCCCTTGAGCCAGGCGCCACAGCGAAGCCGAATGCTCCCCGTCGAACACTTCGATGGTCAGCCAATGGTCCATATGTCGACATTACCGCCGCCGCGACCGCATGGGTGTTGCGTTTCGGGGGCGATGGTGTGAGAGGGTATGGCCTGTGATGCGGATCATGGGGCGCCCTCGCGCGCTGGTCGCGGTCGTTGCCGGTGCTCTTCTGCTCGCCGGGTGCGGCTCGGGCCCCAGCCAGGTCGGCAGCGCCGTCATCGTCGGCGACCGGTCGGTGTCGATCGACCGGGTCCAGTCGATGATCGACCAGGCCGTCCGCGAACACCCGTACGCGCAGAAGCTCGCCGGTGAGCACAAGCTCGACCTGCTGGGCCGCGAGATCGTCCGGCAGAGCGTCCTCCACGAGCTGACCCTGCGCGCGACCGAGCAGGAGAACCTCGTCGCCGACCAGGCGAAGATCGCCGGGCTGGCCGCGCAGGTGGGCAACGCGCCGGTCGCGGACACCGGGCAGGGCGACCAGGTCGCCGTCACCCAGATCGTTTCGCAGCTGCGCGACCGCAACGAGGTCGCGAGCGACGTCGTCCTGGAGCAGGCGCTCGCCGCGAAGCTGCTGCCGAAGCTGTCGGTCGGCGCGGACTACGTCGGCATCAGCGCGACCGCCGACAACGACCCGGTGGCCCGCACCCGCGCCTTCGACCTCGCGAAGGAGTTCGCCGACGACCCCGGCAAGGTCCAGGGCGTCGTCCAGCAGGCGCAGCAGGAAGGCCAGCAGGCCCAGCAGACCGGGGCGCCCGGCCCGAGCGGGTACTCCGCCGGCCAGACCGCCGAGCTCTTCGGCGCCGCCCAGTACCCCGGTCTCGCGCAGACCGTGCTGTTCGGCACGGAGAAGAACAACGTCGTCGTCTTCCAGGCGCAGAAGCCGCAGCGGCCGGACTGGTTCGTCTTCGTCATCCGCGCCCGCGGCACCGACAAGGCCGTGCCGGCCGACCAGGAAGCGCAGAAGCCGACGGACGCGCAGCTGACCGCGATCGGCACCCGGCTGCTGCAGCCGTACCTCGGCCAGGGCGGCCTGCGCGTCAACCCGCGTTACGGCGTGTGGGATGTTGTGGGCATGAACCTCGTGCCGAACTCCGACGCCACCCAGGGCATCGTGCTGCCCGTCCGCGGTGCCGCGCCCGCGCAGCAGTGAGCACAGGGGTCGTTGTAGTCGTCCGCGGGACGACGCTGCCCGGTGCGGCGCTGAAGATCCTGCGTGAGTCTCCCGCCGTCTACGCGGCGACGGACGTCGACCCGGCCGCGTTCGGCGTCCCGGCCGTCACCGAGGCGCCTTCGCTGAAGGACGTCGTGCTGCTCGCCGGATCCCGGGACGAGCCCGCGGCGTCGCTGCTCATCGCGACCGGCGCGGACGTCATCGAGACACCGGTGCCGCCGCTGGTCGAGGCCGCCGACGTGATGGACCGGCTCCGTTCGCCGGGCGGCTGCCCGTGGGACGCGGTGCAGACGCACGATTCGCTGCGGCAGTACCTGGTCGAGGAGACCTACGAGCTGCTCGACGCCATCGAGGAGGGCGACCGCGAGGCGCTGCGCGAGGAGCTCGGCGACGTCCTCCTGCAGGTGCTCTTCCACGCGCGGGTCGCGGCCGAGGACGCGGACGACCCGTTCGGCATCGACGACGTCGCCGCGACGCTCGTCGCGAAGCTGGTCGGCCGGCACCCGCACGTCTTCACCGACGGCGACCAGGTGCACACCGTCGAGCATCAGAACGTCAAGTGGGAAGAGCTGAAGCAGCAGGAGAAGCAGCGCCGGTCCATTGTGGACGGAGTGGCGCTCGGCCAGCCCGCGGTCGCGCTGGCGGGCAAGCTGGGTCAGCGCTCCGGGCGCGCGGGCATCCCGCTCGACCTCTTCCCGGAGGGGCCCGGGGCACCCGCCCAGCTGTTCCGCATCGCGGCCACCGCGCGCCGGGCGGGGGTCGACGCCGAGGGCGAGCTGCGGGCGCTGGCGAAGCAGTTCGCAAAGGACATCCAGGCCGCCGAGCAGGCCGCCCGCGACGCCGGGCTGGAGCCGACCACCCTGGAGGCCGACGGCTGGCGCAAGTTCTGGCCCGACCGTCCGGTGTGACGCAGCACACATTCGGGTGAGAACCGTTTTGGATCACCCGGCGTCTTGCTTGGTGTGAGACACCCGTCACTGAAAGACGCCGACGAGGAGCACCTCGTCCGGCGCACGGCCACGGGCGATCGCGCGGCGTTCGAGGAGTTCTACCGCCGCACGGCGCCCTGGCTCGCCGTGCGCCTGCGCCGCCGGTGCGCGGACGAGCAGATCGTCGCGGAGGTCATGCAGGAGACGTTCCTGGCCGTCTGGCGCGCGGCGGCGTCGTTCGCGGGCACGGCCACCGGCGGCAGCGCGGTCGGCTGGGTCTGGACGATCGCGGCCCGCCGCCTGGTCGACGCGTTCCGGCGCCGGGCGCACCACGCCCAGCCCCCGCCGGAGGTGGCACTCGACGCGGCACCGGTGGCGGGAGCCGAAGACGTGGCCTTGGCGGCGACGATGGGTGACGAGGTCGGCGCCGCCCTGCGCGAGCTGGCGCCGGAGCTGCGGGCGGTACTGCAGGCAATGGTCCTGGACGGCCTGACGGTCCGCGAGACGGCGGTCCTGCTGGGCTTGCCGGAGGGAACGGTCAAAACCCGCGCCCGCCGCGCGCGGATCGCGTTGCGGGAGGCGCTGTCATGACGGGTTTCGAGAGGGCTGCGTTGCCGGGTGGAGCCGTGGGTTCCCGCGTGCCGGGGGCGGATCGCGTTGCGGGAGGCGCTGTCATGACGGGTTGCGAGAGGGCCGTGCTGCCGGAGACACCGGGCAAAACCCGCGTGCGGCGGCGATCGATCACGTTGCGGGAGGCGCTGTCATGAACCACGCACCCGAGCGGCTCATCGCCGCGTACGTGGCCGGCGAAGACCTCCCGGGCGACCAGCTGTGGGGGCTCGAAGCCCACCTCGAAGCCTGCCCCGTCTGCCGGGCGCGGCTCGCGGAGGTGGCGCCGGTCGAGCCGGTGGTCGACCTGGTCTGGAGCCGGCTTTCGGTCGAGGTCCGGCTGCCGGCCGTCCCGTTCCACGAGCCCGCCCTCCCGCCGCAGCCGCGGCGGCGAGCGCGGCGGGGGCGGTGGCTCGACACCTGGGTCACCCCCGCGATGGCGCCGTGGCTGGCGATGATCGTGGCCGTCACGCTGGTCGCGATCCTGCTCGACGGTGTCTGGGTCGCGACGGCCCGGGTGCCGGCCGTGCAGCTGTTCGCCCCGGTGCTGCCGGTGCTCGGCGTCGCCGTGTCGTGGGCCCGGGGGCTGGATCCGGCCTACGAGGTCGTCACCGCGACCCCGCGGGCGGGGCTCTACCTGATCATCCGGCGGACGTTCGCCGTGCTCGCCGTCGTCCTGCCGGTGCTGGGCGTCGCCGGGTGGCTGACCGGCACGCAGCCGGCGCTCTGGCTGCTGCCGAGCCTGGCCTTCACCAGCGGCACGCTCGCGCTCGGCGGGCTGATCGGCGTCAGCCGGGCGGCGTACGCGCTGATCGCGGTGTGGGTCGCGGTCGTCGTGCTGCCGGCGTACGTCCAGCCGGGGCAAGCGTTTTCGCTCGGCACCGGCGCGCTGCCGGTGTGGGCGGGGGTCTTCGTGCTGACCACGGTGGTCGTCGCCCTGCGCGGGACGGCGTTCACCCGGCTCGGCGCACGTCATTAGGGAGGAAAGCATGCGGGCAGTAGGAGCCGCCGAGGTCGCTCCGGCGACGTACGCCTGGGAAATCCAGGCCGAGGCGCTGAAAGTGCGGGTGGGACGGAAGAAGATGGCCGTGGACGGGCTGGACCTGTCGCTCGGCAAGGGCGTACACGGGCTGCTCGGCCCGAACGGCGCCGGCAAGACGACGCTGATCCGGGCCCTGGCGACCGTGCTGCGGCCGGAGTCGGGCCGGCTGTCGCTGCTCGGCACGCCTGCCGGCGGCCGCACCGGCCAGCGCGAGCTGCGCCGCCGGATCGGGTACCTGCCGCAGAACTTCGGGTACTACAAGCGGTTCACCGTCCGCGAGTTCGTCGAGTACCTGGCCTGGCTGAAGGAGATGTCCAAAGAGGACATCCCGGGTGTGGTCCAGCGGGCGGTGGAGCGGGTCGGCCTGGCCGATCGCGCGGACGACCGGATGAAGACCCTGTCGGGCGGCATGGTCCGCCGGGTGGGCATCGCCCAGGCGATCGTCAACGACCCGGAGGTCCTGCTCCTCGACGAGCCGACGGCCGGCCTCGACCCGGCGCAACGCGTCCGGTTCCGCGAGCTGGTGCAGGAACTGGGCCGCGACTCCTGCGTGCTGATCTCGACGCACCTGGTCGAAGACGTCGCCACGGCGTGCACGGACGTCATCCTGTTCGCGGCCGGGAAATTGGTGTTCCAGGGAACGCCGGACGAACTGGCCGCCGCGGGCACCCTCGAGCACGTCGGCGACAGCCCCATCGAGCGCGGTTACTCCGCGCTGCTCAACCACGAGCCGGGTCAGGGGGCGTGGTGATCTTCCGCATCGAACTCCGGCGCTCGATCGCGCCCTGGGCCGCCCTGGCGGTCGTCGTCTTCGCGCTCGGGTTCCTCTTCCTGCTCTCCGGGCCGTGGTGGAAGGTTCCCGCGCCGATAACCGCGAACACCACCACGACCGCGCTCTGGCTCCGGTTCCTGCTGCAGTTCCTCTGGCCCGTCGTGGTCGGGGCGGGCGCCATCCAGGGCATGCGCGACAGCCGCTCCGGCACGATCGAACTGCTGGCCACCACCCCGCGGCCCGCGTGGCATCGGGCGATCCGGCTGGCCGGTGCCGTCGGCGGGCTGGCCGCCGTCGGCTACCTGGTCGTGTTCGGTGTGATGGCCGTCGAGGTCCTGGCCCACGATGGGTTCTTCTCGGCCGCCTTCGTCCCCGTCATCGGCGTCGGGGTGCTCGGCGTGGTCGCCGGGAGCTGGCTCGGGCTGGCCGTCGGACGGCTGCTGCCGCATCCGCTGACCGCGCCCGGGCTCGCCGTGCTCGCCTTCGTCGGGATGACTCTCTGCTGGCTGTCGTTCGAACCGGGGCTGGACGCCGTCCTGCCGCGCCGGGCCGGTCCGCTGGCGCCGGTGCTGGCCCAGCCGCGGGGCTCGATGGTGACAACCGCCGGCGCGCTCGACGCCGGGCAGGCCGGATGGTTCCTCGGCCTCGCCGTCACCGGGTTCCTGCTGCTGTCGGTGCACTCCGTGCGAGCGCGGCTGCTGAGCCTGCTGCCGCTCGTCGCCGGAGCCGCCATCGCCCTGCCGCTGTTCCCCGCGGACGTCCTCACCGTCGACACCGCCGCCGCCCGGAAGGTCTGCGACGGCCCGGTCTGCGTGGCGGAGCTGCACCGCGACAGGCTGGCCGCCTTGGCCGGCCCCGGCCGCGAAGCGCTCGCGATGCTGGCGAAGCTGCCCGGTGCGCCGACCCGGATCGAAGAACAGGTCGCGCCCAACCCCGTGGACGAGCCCGTCCGGCGCGATCCCGCCGTCGTCTACCTCGACTTCCAGCGCAACGCCGAACTCCTCACGGCGGACGCGAGCGCCCTGCGGGTGGCCGTGCTGTCCGGGGCGGGTGTGCCGTCCTGCGAGTGGCCGACGAACGCGGACTTGTCCGACATGGGTGGCCGGATGATCGCGGCGGCGTACTTCACCGGGGAGCTGAAACCGCTTCCCGAGTACGCCGGAAAGTGGTTCATGCGCCAAGCGGCTCCGATCGAGCAGGCCTGGGCGGAGTTCCGCGCTCTGCCCGCGGACGTCCAGTTCACCAGGGTCGCCGCCGTGCGCCAGGTGTTGCTGACGTGCCAGGGTGACCCGCTCGAAACGCTGGTGCCGGGGGCTCGCCGATGAGGTGGGCGATGCTGTACGCCCGTTCGCGGCAGCTGCCGGCGGCGTTCGGGGCGCTGCTGGTGGCGACGTCCGGGGTGTGGTTCCTGGGCCGGGACTCCTGGGGCGGCATCTTCGCCACGCTGGCGCTGACCACGGCGGTCGCGGTGGCGGCGATCGGGCTGAGCGGCCAGGACCCGGACCTCGACCGGACGGCGGCCCTGCCGTGGCCGGTCCGGCGGTTCGCCCACCTGGCCCTGATCGCGGTCCTGTCCGGGGCGGTGGTGCTGGGCGTGCAGGAACTGGGCCCGTCGCCGGTCGCCGCGTCGATCATCGTCCGCGACGCGGCCGGTCTCGCGGGGCTGGCGGGGTTGGCGGCCACGGTCGCGGGCGGCCAGTTCGGCTGGACGCTCCCGCTGGCCTGGTCGGCGGCCTCGCTGTTCGTCCCGGGTGACCCCTCGACGGTGAACCGCGTCGCCGCCTGGCTGCTGCAACCTCCCGAAACCCCGGCGGCCACCTGGACAGCGGTGGTCCTGGCGCTCGCGGGAGCGCTGACGTACACCGCTTGGGGTGGCCGCCGCTAGATGAGTAAGTCCTAAAGTGATCAGTGGTCGTAGGCGATCAGTGATCGGGTGACAGGTTGGCCGGTGGCGCGGTTGTGCCAGATGGCGGCGGTCAGGGCGAGTACGCGTT
>NZ_JBSGJD010000095.1:0-31751 GCF_053605405.1 Amycolatopsis sp. NPDC003861 | reverse complement strand
GATCGGTGACACGATCGCCCGCCAGCTCACACTAGACCGATCAGTCCGCTACCAACCCCTCACCAACCACAAACTGTCCGCGAAGTCCTGAAACACACCTGTCCGTGAGGTCCTGAGACATGACAGCGGGTTAGAACCCGCCTTACCACTCACGAGCGCGGGAGGCTATTCCTGGAGGGAGAGGGCCTGG
Source organism: Amycolatopsis sp. NPDC003861 (assembly GCF_053605405.1). Taxonomy (NCBI): domain Bacteria; kingdom Bacillati; phylum Actinomycetota; class Actinomycetes; order Pseudonocardiales; family Pseudonocardiaceae; genus Amycolatopsis; species Amycolatopsis sp. NPDC003861. The sequence continues at coordinate 31,561 of NZ_JBSGJD010000095.1, read as the reverse complement.
CTCGGGCAGACGTGCACCGCTTCGCGGGCCTTCTCGACCAGCTCCCCCTGCGGCTGGTCGTCGAGCACGATGACCGTGCCGTCCTCCTCGCTCTGGTCGAACAGCGACGGCTCGGTGAGCACGCACTGACCGGCGCCGACGCACTTGCCGGTGTCCGCGATGATCTTCATGGTCCTCTTCTCCTGTGGCGGTTTGGCAGTTCGTCTCTACCAGGTCACCGGCAGCCGGTACAGGCCGTAGATGGCCGCGTCGTCCTTGAACGGCAGGTCGTCGACCGGCGCGGCCAGTTCCAGGCCGGGAATCCGGCGGAAGAGCGTGTCGAAGACGATCTGCAGTTCCATCCGGGCGAGGTTCTGGCCGAGGCACTGGTGCGGTCCGAAGCCGAAGGCGACGTGGTGCCGCGCGCCGCGTTCGATGTCCAGTTCGTCGGGATTTTCGAACGCCGCTTCGTCGCGGTTGGCCGCGTAGCCCAGCGCCAGCACACCCTCGCCCGCCCGGATCAGCTGCCCGCCGACCTCGGCGTCCTCCACGCACAGCCGGGCCGTGGCGGCGTCGACGATGGTGAAGTACCGCAGGAGCTCCTCGACGGCGTCGAGCGTCTTGCCCGGGTCGTCCTTGACCAGGGCCAGCTGGTCCGGGTTCTCCAGCAGCCCGACCGTGCCGAGGGAGATCATGTTCGCCGTCGTCTCGTGCCCGGCCAGGAGCAGCAGGAACCCGGTCGCGGCCAGCGCGGGCCGCCGGTAGGTGCCCTCTTCGCGCAGCTTGACGATCTGCCGGCCGAGCAGGTCGTCCGGCGGGTTGTCCTCCTTGCCGGCGATGAGGTCGCTCATGTAGCCGCGGACGGACTCGACCGCGGCCCGCCGCTCCAGCGGGGGCGTGTCGCGCTTGATCAGCTTCGCCGTCTGGGTCTGGAAGAAGTCGTGGTCGGCGTACGGCACGCCGAGCATCTCGCAGATGACCAGCGACGGCACCGGCAGCGACAGCATCTCGACCAGGTCACCCGGCTTCGGGCCGGCCAGCAGCGCGTCGATCCGCTCGTCGACGATCTCCTGGATCCGCGGCCGCAGCGCCTCCATCCGGCGCACGGTGAACTCGCCGAGCACGGCCTTGCGGGCCGGCCCGTGCTCGGGCGCGTCCATGGTGATCATGGTGCGCTCGTCGTCCGGCCGCCGGAGGCCCGGCACCAGCTGCGGGAAGTCCGGGTGCTGCCGGTCGGCGCTGAACCGCCGGTCGTTCAGCACGGTCCGGACGTCTTCGTGCTTGCTGACCACCCAGGCCTGCTTGCCGGCGGGCAGCCGCACCCGGGTGACCGGCTCCTCCTCGCGGATCTCGGCGTACGCCGGCGGCGGCGCGAACGGGCAGGTCCGGGTCATCGGGAACTCGTGGACGGCGGTCATGGCGTCCCCCTCACCAGGTCACGGGCAGGCAGTAGAGGCCGAAGATCGACGAGTCGTGCTTGAACGGCAGCTGGTCCACCGGCGCGGCCAGCTTGAGGTCCGGGATGCGGCGGAACAGCGTGTCGAAGACGATCTGCAGTTCCATCCGGGCGAGGTTCTGGCCGAGGCACTGGTGCGGTCCGAAGCCGAAGGCGACGTGGTGCCGCGCGCCGCGCTCGAGGTCGAGCTCGTCGGCGTTCTCGAACGCCTCGGCATCGCGGTTGCCGGAGTAGCTCAGGCCGAGCACGCCCTCGCCCGCGCGGATCAGCTGCCCGCCGATCTCCACGTCCTCGGTGGCCACGCGCGAGGTCGCGAACTCGGCGATGGTGAAGTACCGCAGCAGCTCCTCGACGGCGTCGAGGGTCTTGCCGGGGTCGTTCTTGATGATCGCGAGCTGGTCCGGGTTCTCCAGGAGGGCCACGGTGCCGAGCGAGATCATGTTCGCCGTCGTCTCGTGCCCGGCGAGGAGCAGCAGGAAAGCGAGGGAGACCAGCGAGTCGTGGTCGGCTTCGCCGTGCTCTTCGCGCTGCTTGAGGACCTGGCGGCCGAGCAGGTCGTCGGTCGGGTTCTTCTCCTTCTCGGTGACCAGCTCGTCGAGGTAGTTCTGCAGCTCTTCCACGGCCTGCATGCGCGCTTCCTGCGTCACCTCCCGGTTGAGCAGGGTGGAGCTGCGCGTCTGGAAGAAGTCGTGTTCGGCGTACGGGACGCCGAGCTGCTCGCAGATGACCAGCGACGGGACCGGCAGCGACAGCGCCGAGACCAGGTCCGCGGGCTTCGGGCCGGCCAGCATCGCGTCGATGTGCTCGTCGACGATCTGCTGGATCCGCGGCTGCAGCGCCTTCATGCGCTTGACGGTGAACTCGCCGACGACCTCGCGGCGGGCGGCGCCGTGCTCCGGCGGGTCCATGTTGATCAGGGACGCGGTGAAGCGGCGGCGTTGCGGGCGTCCCTCGCGCGTCAGGATCGGGAAGCCCGGGTTGAACCGGTCGGAGCTGAACCGCGGGTCGTTGAGCACGGTCCGGACGTCCTCCAGCCGCGTCACCGCCCACGCCTCCTGGCCGGACTGCAGGGTGACGCGGTGGACCGGGCCGGCGTCGCGCAGCTCCTCGTACGCCGGCGGCGGGGCGAACGGGCAGGTGCGGGCCAGCGGGAAGGTCTCGTCCCGGGTTGCGGGCTCGACCAGATCAGTCATTTCGGACCCCCTAAATCGGACGGAAAGTATGCGGAGGATTACATTCCGGTTCTCTGACCCAAGGTACCGAAGCGGAAGGATGTCGTCCACTAGATGCCGGCTACCCATTCGAGGAGGCGGTGTGTGGCCGGTTGACCGTGCGAGAATCACCCCGCGCGATTCAGCGGAAGGCGAACGGCATGACGGCAGACCCCGAGACCACCCTGCGGGCGGACGCGCGCCGCAACCGCGACCAGATCCTGGCCGCCGCGAAGAGCATCTTCGCCGCTTCCGGTCCCGAGGTGCCGATGGAGGAGATCGCCCGCGCGGCCGGCGTCGGCGTCGGCACGCTGTACCGCCGCTTCCCGGACCGCGACGCGCTGGTCCGCGCGGTCGCGATGGACAACTTCGAGCGGGTGCTGATCGACGCGCGGGTGATCGCGGCGGAGGAGACGTCGTCGTGGCGCGCGCTGGAGCGGCTGCTGCGGCAGTCGGTGGAGCTGCAGCTGAGCGTGCAGCTGGCGATGGTGTCGCACCGGGCCCTGGTGATCCTCAAGGGCGACCCGGAGGTCCGCCGGCTGCGCGACGAGATCCTGGCGGTCCTCGACGGCTTCGTCGACGGCGCGCAGGCCGAGGGCAAGCTCCGCGACGACGTCGGCTCGGGTGACATCGCGATCCTGTTCGCCACGCTGCTGCGCCAGGCGCGCGCGAAGACGCCGGAAGTGGCCGAGATGGCGGCGCGCCGGTGTGTCGGCATCATGATCGACGGCCTCAGCGCGCGGCCGGGTACCGAGCTGCCGGGCCGTCCGATCACTTCCGGCGACCTCGACCCCGACTGATTTCGCGGATTTCCGTGTTAGGGTTCCGCCTCGTTCTGCCGGAATTGCAGCTGCGGGCGGGAAAATGCGACGAAGAACGCTGGCCGTGTTGTTGGCGATTTCCTTCCCGGTGCTCGCCGGGTGCGGCGGCACGCCCGTCGACGGCGTGGCGGCCGCATCGCCGCCTTCGCCGGTGACCTCGTCCTCTTCGTCACCGGCGCCGGTCTCCTCTTCGTCGTCGCCGACGCCTTCGACGTCCCGAACTGCACCTCCGCCGACGCCGACCCCGCCGTCGGCCACGCCGGTGCGGAACTGCCGCACCCCGGAGTTCACCACCAGCGACCCCGACGGCGGCTGGACGGACGGCGGCTACTACGTCCACAACAACATGTGGAACGCCGAAGAAGCGGGCCCGGAAACACTGCGGGCGTGCGCGTACGACAACTGGTACGTCGATTCCACCCAACCCGATTCGACGTCGGTGAAAACCTATCCGAACGTGCACAAGGACATCAACAATCAGAACGGGAAACCGTTCAACGACTATTCGGTGATCGCATCGACGTTCGCCGGCCGCGGCCCCGGGGTGGGCGTCTACGACGTGGCGTACGACCTGTGGCTGAACGGCGTGGGCAACGGCGCCGGCGTCAGCGAGCTGATGGTCTGGACGGAGAACCGCAAGCAGGTCCCGGCGGGCGACAAGCTGACGACGTACACGGCGGGCGGCTTCACCTACGACGTCTGGGCGGACGACGAGGGGTACGTGGCGTTCGTGTCCCGCTCGACGCAGTATTCGGGCAGCGTCGACCTGAAGGCGATGATCGCCTGGGCGATCGGCAAGGGCCTGATCCCGCCCAACCCGACGGTCAACCAGATCGGCTACGGCATCGAGTTCTGTTCGACCGGCGGCGGCAAGGCGCGGTTCACGCTGTCGGACTTCTCGGTGACGATGAGCTAGTCGTGAGTGGTAAAGAGGGTTCTAACCCTCCTTACCACTCACGACCGGCGGGAGCAGGATTCCGCTCAGACGCCCAGCGGGTGCCAGACCGTCTTCGCCTCCAGGTACCGCCGCAGGCGGGTGAGATCCGGCGCTGCCGTCCAGTCCGGCTCCGCGTCCGGGACCGTCAGCACCCTCTTCACCGTGTTCGCCGCTTCGCGGGCCAGCCCCGGGCGGTCGGCCGGAGCCGCTCCCGTCGGGTCCAGGGCGTTGACGTCGCCGTGCGAAGCCAGCCACGGCCCCAGCTCGGCCGCCCGGCCGGTCAGGATGTTCGCCACGCCTCCCGGGACGTCGGAGGTCGCCAGGACCTCCGACAGCGTGATCGCCGGCAGCGGCCGCTCCGCGCTCGACACCACCACCGCCGTCGAGCCCGTCGCCAGGACCGGGGCCAGCACCTCCACCAGCCCCAGCAACGACGAGGCCTGCGGCGCCAGGACGCCGACCACGCCCGTCGGCTCCGGGACCGTGAACGAGAAGTACGGGCCCGCCACCGGGTTCGCCGCGCCGAGGACCGTGGCGATCTTGTCCGTCCAGCCCGCGTACCAGACCCAGCGGTCGATCGCCGCGTCCACAAGGGACTCGGCCTTTTTGCCGCCGAGGCCTTCCGACGCCGAAACCTCGGAAACGAACTGGTCGCGGCGGCCCTCCAGGACCTCGGCCACCCGGTAGAGCACCTGGCCGCGGTTGTACGCCGTCGCCGCGGACCAGCCGGGGAACGCCTTGCGCGCGGCCACCACCGCGTCGCGGATGTCCTTGCGGGACGCGTGGGCCGCGTTCGCCAGGAACTTGCCCTTGCCGTCCGTCACCGGGTACACCCGGCCGGACTCCGAACGAGGGAACTTGCCGCCGATGTACAGCTTGTACGTCTTCGCGACGGAGATTCGGTCAGACATTCAGGTACGCCTCCAGCCCGGTGCGGCCGCCTTCGCGCCCGAAGCCGGATTCCTGGTAGCCGCCGAACGGGGCGGCGGGGTCGAAGCGGTTGAAGGTGTTGGCCCAGACCACGCCGGCGCGCAGCTGGTTCGCCATCCACAGGATCCGGGAGCCCTTTTCGGTCCAGATGCCGGCCGACAGCCCGTACGGCGTGTTGTTCGCCTTCGCGACGGCCTCGTCCGGCGTGCGGAACGTCAGCACCGACAGCACCGGGCCGAAGATCTCCTCGCGCGCGATCCGCATCGACTGGTGGACGTTCGCGAACACCGTCGGGGCGAAGAAGAACCCGCGGTCCGGGACCGGGCACGGGCTGGTCCAGCGCTGCGCGCCCTCGGCGTCACCCGACTCGACGAGCCCGCGGATCTTCGCCAGCTGCTCGGCGGAGTTGATCGCCCCGATGTCGGTGTTCTTGTCCAGCGGGTCGCCGATGCGCAGGGTCGAGACGCGGTAATGCAGCTTTTCGAGGGCCTCTTCGGCGATGGACTCCTGGACCAGCAGGCGCGAGCCCGCGCAGCAGACGTGGCCCTGGTTGAAGAAGATGCCGTTGACGATGCCCTCGACGGCCTGGTCGAGCGGCGCGTCCTCGAACACGATGTTCGCCGCCTTGCCGCCCAGCTCGAGGGTCAGCTTCTTCGCCGTGCCCGCGACCTGGCGCTGGATCGCCTTGCCGACCTCGGTCGAGCCGGTGAAGGCGATCTTGTCGATGTCGGCGTGCTCCACGATGGACGCGCCGATGTCGCCCGCGCCCGGGAGGATGTTCACCACGCCCGGCGGCAGCTCGGCCTGCTGGCAGATCTCCGCGAAGACGAGCGCGGTGAGCGGCGTCGTCTCGGCCGGCTTCAGGACCACGGTGTTGCCGGTGGCCAGCGCCGGGGCGATCTTCCAGGCCAGCATCAGCAGCGGGAAGTTCCACGGGATGATCTGCCCCGCGACACCGAGCGGCTGCGGGTTCGGGCCATAGCCCGCGTACTCGAGCTTGTCGGCCCAGCCCGCGTGGTAGAAGAAGTGCGCGGCGGCCGTCGGGACGTCGGAGTCGCGCGACTCCTTGATCGGCTTGCCGTTGTCCAGGCTCTCCAGCACGGCGAGCTCGCGCGAACGCTCCTGGATCAGCCGCGCGATGCGGAAGAGGTACTTCGCGCGCTCGGTGCCCGGCATCTTCGACCACACGGAGTTGTACGCCTTGCGCGCGGCCTTCACCGCGATGTCCACATCGGACTTCGACGCGGTGCCGACCTCGGCGAGGACCTCTTCGGTGGCCGGGTTGATCGTCTTGAGCGGCTCACCCGAGCCGTCGACGAACTCGCCGTTGACGAACGGCTTGTAGGAATCCTTGAGGTTCGCGATGGCGCGCGATTCGGGCGCCGGTGCGTACTCGAAAACAGGCATCAGTCCACCGTCACGTAGTCGGGGCCGCTGTAGTGGCCGTCCACCTGGGTGCGGCGCTGCAGCAGCAGGTCGTTGAGCAGGCTGGACGCGCCGAAGCGGAACAGGTCCGGGGTCAGCCACTGCTCGCCGGCGACCTCGTGCACGGCGACCAGGTACTTGATCGCGTCCTTCGTGGTCCGGATGCCGCCCGCGGGCTTGACGCCGCGCAGCTCGCCGGTCTGGCCGTGCCAATCGTGGACGGCCTGCAGCATGATGTGCGTGACCGGCAGCGTCGCGGCGGGGGAGACCTTGCCGGTGGAGGTCTTGATGAAGTCGCCGCCGGCCAGCAGCGCCAGCCACGACGCGCGCCGCACGTTGTCGTAGGTCGCCAGCTCGCCGGTCTCGAGGATGACCTTCAGGTGCGCCTCGCCGCAGGCTTGTTTCACCGCGCGGATCTCTTCGAAGACGGCCATGTACCGGCCTTCGAGGAAGGCGCCCCGGTCGATCACCATGTCGACCTCGTGCGCACCGGCCTCGACGGCGATCTTCGTGTCCGCCAGCTTGATCTCGCGGCTGGTGCGCCCGGCGGGGAACCCGGTGGCGACGCTGGCGACGTGCACGCCGCTGCCCTTGAGCGCTTCGACGGCGGTGGCGACCAGGTCGGGGTAGACGCAGACGGCGGCGACGCGCGGGGTGTCCTGGCGCTCCGGATCGGGGCGGACGGCCTTCGCGGCCAGCGCCCGGACCTTGCCCTGGGTGTCGGCGCCCTCCAGGGTGGTCAGGTCGACCATGGAGATGGCGGTGTCGATGGCCCACCGCTTGGCGTCCTTTTTGATGCTGCGCGTGCCGAGGCCCGCCGCGCGCTGCTCGACGCCGACCTGGTCGACACCGGGCAGCCCGAGCAGGAAGCGGCGCAGGCTCGCGTCATCGCGAGTCGCGTCCACCAGCGGCGCCGGGGTGGCCGGCGCCGCTGACGTGCTGGTCGTGGCTGTCATGCGCCTGAGTCTAGGCGGCGGGTCCGACAGCGCGCGGCGCCCGGAAGCGGGTCACCCGGTGTGACGCTTCAGGCAGCGAGTGTCACCTCCGTCAAGCGCCCCAATGTGGCGTTGGTTGCGTCTGACGCACCGAACGCCACATTGGGGCGCTCGGGGCCGGGCGGGGCGAGGGGCTCCTCTAAGCCCCTTCGATCTGCGGCGGCTCGGTCCGCTTCGCCGGCTTCCGGTACACGACGACGCCGCCCCAGAACGCCAGGCCGTTGATCTTCACCGTCGGGGCCGTGGGCGGGGCCGGGGGTGCTCCCGACTTGTCCTCCAGCACGAAGCCGCCCATCAGGCCCAGGCCCGTGACGTCCACGTTGATGTCGTCCGGGATCGTGATCTGGATGCCGCCCATGATGGCCACCGCGGTGATCGTGCAGTGGCGGTCCGCGAAGCGGGCCTGGCGCAGGTCGATCTCCGCGCCGCCCCAGAACGCGAAGCTGTTGTGCTGCGGGGGCAGGACCCAGCTGCCCTTGCGGACCGCTCCCGACAGCACGCCGATCGACACCGGGCTGCCCGGGTGGCCGCCGATGCGCTGGTCCGGGAAGCCGAGCGCGCGCGTGGTCGCCGGCTCGATCGCCGCCGAGGACGACGGCAGGTCCGCCGTCACCGGCTTCAGCTCGCCCAGCGTCTTCGCCGCGTAGACCGTGGTGAGCCGCTCTTCCAGCTCGTTCACCGTGATCCGGCCCTCCGCGAGGGCGTTGTGCAGCACCTGCGCGACGCGTTCACGGTCCGCGTCGGAAGCCCGCATCTGGTCGGGCGTCAGTTCGCTCACCCGGCGCAGCTTATCGGCGAAAACCACCCTGCGTGTCCTTCTTCCGGAGGACACTGTGCCGATGGTGGAATTCCCGGACGGCACCCGCGTGCAGGGGCGTGGCCTGGGCCGCCCCCGCCCCGACGGACCCCCGCCCGATTTCGGCCTCTACCTGGGGACGAGCCGGCTGCGGCGCAAGCACGGCGGGGGCATCGCCTGGCCGCACGAATGGGTCACCTGGCCCGACTTCCTGCTGCCCACCCGGCCCGCCGACGCCCGCGAAAAGATCACGGCCCTCCACGAACGGGCGAAGACCGAAACCGTCGAAGTCGCCTGCTACGGCGGCGCCGGACGGACCGGCACGGTGATGGCCTGCCTGGCGATCCTCTCCGGCGTCCCTGTCGAAGAAGCCGTCGCGTGGACACGAGCGCACTACAACGAGCGAGCCGTCGAAACGCCCTGGCAGCGCGGCTGGGTGAAGAGCTTCGCGAAACGGCTAGATTGACCCGCATGGATGTGCACGTCGTCGACCACCCCCTCGCGAAGGCCCGGCTCTCCACGATGCGCGACGCGCGCACCGACAGCGCCGCGTTCCGGGCCGCGCTGCACGAGCTGACCGTCATGCTGGTCTACGAAGCCACGCGCGGCGTGCCGGTGAAGATCGAGAAGATCCACACGCCGGTCGCCCGCACCGACGGCTACAAGCTCGCGAAGCCGCCGCTGCTGGTGCCGGTGCTGCGGGCCGGGCTGGGCATGGCCGACCAGGCGCACAAGCTGATCCCGGACGCGCAGATGGGCTTCGTCGGCCTGGCGCGCGACGAGGAGACGCTCAAGCCGACGCCGTACCTCGAATCGCTGCCGGAGTCGCTCGCCGACCGGCCGGTGCTGGTGCTCGACCCGATGCTCGCCACCGGCGGCTCGATGGAGTACACGATCCGCCTGCTCACCGACCGCGGCGCCGACGACGTCACGGCGATCTGCGCGCTGGCGGCCCCGGAAGGCCTGGCGCACCTGGAGAAGACCGGCCTGCCGGTCCGGGTCGTCACCGCGAGCATCGACGAGCGCCTCAACGACTCGGGCTTCATCGTCCCGGGCCTCGGCGACGCGGGCGACCGCCAGTACGGCGCCGTCTGAGCCGGTGCCGGTCCTGAAGTGGCGGTGGATCGCCGTGACCGCCGTCGCGGTCGCGGCCGTCACCGGGGCCCTGCTCTGGCTGTTCCTGGCCTGGTCGGGACGCCCCGAGGCGCCGGTCCGGATCGACGCGGTCAAGACGGCGTTCGGCATCGGCGCGGGCGCGGGCGGCGTGTTCGCGCTGTGGCTCGCGACGCGCCGCCAGCGCACGCTCGAGCTCCAGCTGGCCGAGACGACCCGCGTCGCGTCCGTGACCGAACGGGACCTGGAGGAGCGCCGGGTCACCGAGCTGTACACGAAGGCCGTCGAGCAGCTGGGCAGTGAGAAGGCCCCGGTGCGGCTCGGCGGGCTCTACGCGCTCGAGCGGCTCGGGCAGGACAACCCGAAGCAGCGCCAGACGATCGTCAACGTCTGGTGCGCGTACCTGCGGATGCCGTTCGACGGCCCGGAAGAAGGCATCCGCGGTGCCGACGCGGTGCGGCGCAAGGACGAGACGCCCGAGTACGACGGGGCGGAGCTGCAGGTCCGCCTCGCCGTCCAGGAGCTGCTGCGGACGCACCTGCGCCGCGACGATCCCGCGTTCTGGCCGGGCCTGTCCGTCGACCTGCAACGCGCGGAGCTGGTCGACTTCCGGTTCAGCGGCTGCGAGGTGCAGGCCGCGGACTTCAGCCACGCCCGGTTCGTCGGCGCGGTGCACATGCAGCAGACCACCTTCCACCAGCGGGTGGGGTTCTACGGCACGGAGTTCACGGCGCTGGCGAACTTCGATCGGTCGGACTTCGCCGAGGGGGCCTTCTTTTCCTGGGCCGAGTTCCGCGGTGCCGCCCGGTTCGCGCGGACGTCCTCGACCGGCGGCCTCCGGTTCCACCACGCGCGGTTCGCCGCCGAGGCGGTGTTCGAGCGCAGCAAGCACGAGTTCGACCTCGAAGGCACCGCGTTCGCGAGGGAATCCGATCGGCCGCACAACAATTCCGGTGCGGCCGGCCACTGAGGGGTGTGACCAGCCAAGCGACGGGGGCGCCGGTGGACGACCGCGCTCTGTGGGACCGGGCCGCCGAGGGCGACCAAGCGGCCTTCACCGAGCTCTTCGAGCGGCACGCCGAGGCCGTCTGGAACCACGCCTACCGCCTGACCGGCTCGTGGGCCGGTGCCGAAGACCTGACTTCCACCACCTTCCTGACCGCCTGGCGCCGCCGCGCCGACGTGACGCTGGTGCGTGACAGCGCGCTGCCGTGGCTCTACACCGTCGCCGGCAACGCGGCTCGCGACGAGCACCGCGGCGCGCGAAGGCGGCTGCGGCTGCTGCGGAAGATGCCGGACCCGCCGGTCGTGTCCGACCACGCCGACGCCGTCGCCGACCGGCTCGACGGCGAGCAGCGGCTGCGCGAGGTCGTCGAGGCCGTCCGGACGCTGCCGAAGGCGCAGCGCGAGGTCGTCGAGCTGTGCCTGCTCGGCGACCTGAGCGCCGGAGACGCGGCCGCGCTGCTGGCCGTCGCCGAGGTCACCGTCCGCGCCCACCTGTCCCGGGCCCGCGCCCGGCTGCGCACCCTGCTGGAGGAGAAATGAGCGACGACCTCGGCCTGCCGCTCCGGCGGAAGCTGCCGGACGACGTCCGCGCGCGGTTGCGGGAGGAAGTCCGCCGGGGGATGGGGAAGCGCCGTCCGGCCCGCGTCCGGTACGTCGCCGCCGCGGCGGCCGTGGTCGCGTTGGCCGCGGGGGCGATCGTCGCGACGCAGGTGTTCCGGCACCGGCCCGTGGCCGAGCCCGGCCCGCCGGCGCCCCCGGACGTCTTCAACCCGCTCACCCTCGACGCGGCGGTGGCGACCTCGTCCCTGGACCGCTGCTGGGCCGCGGTGCAGGCGGCGGGCAAGACCGGCCGCGTGCCCCCGCGGCAGAACTGGGTCCCCGTGTTCACCGAGGTCTTCCAGGCCGACTCGGTGGTCGCGGCGACCGCCGACGGCAAGCCGATGTTCTGCGAGACCACCGAGACGACGGTGACGCTGTCGGACCCGGCCGCCACCCCCTCCTACACCCCGGGCACGCGTACGGGCCTCCTGCTCTACAGCGCGACCGGAATGGTGGGCGGGATCCTCGCTCCCGGCGGGGAGGGGAGCTACCTCGACGCGGAAACCGAGGGCGGGGAGAGCGGCATGTCGCGGATCTCGTTCTCCCCGGTCACCCGCCAGTTCACCGGCGTGACCCGGAGCGACCCGGCGCGGACGACGCTGTCCATCGGCAAGCCGATGGAACCGGGCGTGCGGCTGCCCGCGGCGCCCCCGCCCCTGCTCGCGGTCGCCGACCGGCCGGTGACCGCCGACCGGACGTCGGCCGCGGGCCGTGCGCTGGGCGACTGCCTGGCGGCGGCGGAGATGGAGGCGATCCCCGACCCCGCGGCGTACGAACCGGGGCCGCTGCTCGACTCGGACGGCTACCGGGTGGTCCTCGGCCGCCGCGGCGACCGGTTCGTGGTCTGCACCACCGAGCCGGACTACCGGCGGCCGGGGAAGCTGCGGGTCCGCGCCCTGCCCAGCGGCCCGCCGCCGGAGGCCCCGCCGGCGTACCCCTTGATCGTGGACACCCTGGGCCGCGAAACGGGTGGCCCCCCGGCGACGGATCGCCGCCCGTTCGCCGCGGCGCTGCCCGCGACCGCGGCGACGGCGGTCGTCGACTTCGGGAGCGAGGGGAAGATCGAAGCCCACGTGGTGGCCGGCATGGTCGTCGTATGGGACCCCGAGAACGTCAAGATCTCCGCGGATACCAAGGTCCGGGTGACAGCGCGGGACGCGAAGGGTGCGGTCGTCTACGACGGCTCGGTGCCGGTGATCTGAGGCCGCAGCCAGCCGGAGGCGTTCGCCCGCAGGGCGGCTTCGTAGGAGGCCGTGACGTCGAACTCCTCCGGCAGGTTGCCGGCCAGTTCCAGGGACACCAGGCCGTGCACGATGGCCCAGCAGCCGACCGCGACCGTCTCGGGCGGGACGTCGAGGAAGACGCCGTCGGCGATCGCGCGGCGGATGATCCGCTCCAGGGGCTTGAGGGTGTCGCGGGCGAGCTTCTCGGCGTCTTCGTTCGGCTCGAACCCGGGCACCGACTTGGTGAACATGATCCCGTAGAGGTGCGGGTCGGCCAGCGCGCTCGTGCGGTAGGCGCTGCCGAGCGCGACGAGGTCCTCGACGGCGTCACCGGTCAGCGGTGTCCCGGCCATCCGGGCGCCGAATCGGCGGAAGCCCTCGGTGTAGAGGGCGTTCACCAGGTCGGGTTTGCTGCCGAAGAGCGAGTACACGGCGGTGGTCGACGTCCCGGCGTCGGCGGCCAGCTTGCGCAGGGAAAGCGCCTTCGGCCCGTCGGCCGCGAGGAGCTGGCCGGCCCGGTCGAGCAGCTTGAGCCGGAGCGCTTCGTCGTGCGTGCGGGGTCGCGCCATGCACCGAGCGTATCGGAACAGTGTTATGGAAGGCCAGTGCGCGGATTTGACCTGGAGTGCACTCCAGGTCGTACTGTCGGGCCATGAGCTACTCGATAGCGGAAGCCGCGCGACGTAGCGGACTGTCCATCGACACCCTCCGGTACTACGAGCGCATCAAACTGCTCGACCCGCCCGCGCGGGACGCCGCGGGCCGCCGGGCCTATTCCGACGACGACCTCAACTGGCTCGGTTTCCTGACCAAGCTGCGCACCACCGGGATGCCCATCAAGAGCATGCGCGAGTACGCGTCGCTGCGCCGCCACGGCGTCGCGAGCGCGGGCCGCCGCAAGGCCCTGCTGGTGGAGCAGCGCCGGTCGGTCGCCGAGCGGATCGCCGAGCTGCAGGGCTGTCTCGACATCCTCGACTACAAGATCGAGAACTACGCCCAGGTCGAGCGCAACGTGCTCGGCGTGGAACCCGGTATGGAGGAGATTTCCGCGTGAAGAACAGGAAGCTGGGCGGCCTGGAAGTCGGCGCCCAGGGGCTCGGCTGCATGGGGATGAGCCAGGCCTACGGCGTCCGCGACAACGACGACGAGTCGATCGCGACCATCCACCGGGCGCTCGAACTCGGGGTGACGCTGCTGGACACCGCGAACGTCTACGCGAACGGCGTCAACGAGGAACTGGTCGGCCGCGCGATCGCCGGCCGCCGCGACGAGGTCGTGCTGGCGACGAAGTTCGGCATCGTGTGGAACGACGGCGCGATGGGCGCCCGCGGCGACGCTTCCTACGTGAAGCAGAGCTGCGACGAGTCCCTGCGCCGGCTCGGCGTCGACCACATCGACCTGTACTACCAGCACCGCGTCGACCCGGACACGCCGATCGAGGAGACGTGGGGCGCGCTGGCGTCGCTGGTGGAAGCCGGAAAGATCCGCTACGCCGGGATTTCCGAGGCGAGCGCGGCGACGATCCGGGCCGCGCACGCGGTGCACCCGGTGACGGCGCTGCAGAGCGAGTGGTCGCTGTGGACCCGCGGGATCGAGGGCGAGGTCCTGGCCACGTGCCGCGAGCTCGGCATCGGGATCGTCCCGTTTTCGCCGCTGGGCCGCGGGTTCCTGACGGGCGCGGTGAAGTCGGTGGCAGACCTGCCGGAGGACGACATGCGCCGCGGTCTGCCGCGCTTCACCGAGGGCAACTTCGAGCGCAACATGGCGATCGTCGAGGCGCTGCGCGAGCTGGCCTCGGACAAGGGCGTCACGGCGGGGCAGCTGGCGCTGGCGTGGGTCCAGTCCCAGGGCGAGGACGTGGTCCCGATCCCGGGCACGAAGCGCCGCAAGTACCTCGAGGAGAACGTGGCCGCGGCAGCCCTGGAGCTGACGGCGGACGACCTGGCGGCCATCGCGGCCGCCGCGCCCGCGGACGCGATCGCGGGGGAGCGCTACCCGGAACGGCTGGCTCGCGCCGCCGGGAAGTAACTTACGGCTTCTGAGGCTTTTCTGAGATCTCCGGAGCAGGCTCGGCGCCGATCATGCGATCGGTGCCGAGCCCCAGGAGGTCGTTGTGGCGGAGGAAGTGCTCGATTATCTGGTCGTCGGGGCCGGGCCGGCCGGGTTGCAGCTGGCGCAGCACCTCGGCCACGCCGGGCACCGGTACCTCGTGCTGGAGGCCGGGTCCGCGCCCGGGCACTTCTTCGAGACCTTCCCGCGGCACCGGACCCTCATCTCCATCAACAAGAAGCACACCGGGTACAGCGACCCGGAGCTGCGCATGCGGATGGACTGGAACTCGATCCTCGCCGACGGCGACGACGACCCCGTCCTCTTCACCGACTACAGCGAAAAGCTTTTCCCGGACGCACCGGACTTCCTGCGCTACGTCGCCGATTACGCGGCGAAGTACCAGTTGAACATCCGTTACGACACCCGGGTGACGCGCATCCGCCGCGAAGGCGGAATTTTCGTCCTCACCGCCGGGGAAACCGAATTCCGGGCCCACCGGCTGATCATGGCCACCGGCGTCACCAAGCCGTACATCCCGCAGTTCCCCGGCGTCGAGCTGATCGACCAGTACGTGGACGTCGACGTCGACCCGGCGAACTTCACCGACCAGCGCGTCCTGGTGCTCGGCAAGGGGAACTCCGCCTTCGAGACCGCGGACAACCTCATCGAAACCGCCGCCGTCGTGCACGTCGGCGGGCCGCGGCCGGTGAAGCTGGCCTGGCGCACGCACTTCGTCGGCCACCTCCGCGCCTACAACGCGGGCATTCTCGACATGTACCAGCTCAAGCTGCAGCACGCGATCCTCGACGGCGACGTCCGCGAAGTCCGCAAGGACGCCGACGGCTACCACGTCAAGTTCGCCTTCGCCCGCGCCGACGAGGTCGTCAAGGAAATCCGCTACGACCGCGTGATCGGCTGCACGGGCTTCCGGTTCGACGCCTCGCTCTTCGACGAGGACTGCCGCCCGGAACTCACGATCGACGACCGGTTCCCCGCACAGACCGCGAACTGGGAGTCGGTCAACGTGCCCGGCCTCCACTTCGCCGGCACGATCACCCAGGTCCGCGACTTCAAGAAGGCCACCAGCGCCTTCATCCACGGCTTCCGCTACGGCGTCCGCGCGCTGGCCAAGGTGCTGAACGAGCGCTACCACGACGTCCCGTGGCCGCACACCGAACTGCCCGCCAAACCGGACGCCCTGACCGAGGCCGTGATCACCCGGATCAACCGGACTTCCGCGCTGTACCAGCAGTTCGGCTTCCTCGGCGACGTCGTGGTCGTGGACGGCGACACCGCCCGCTACCTCGAAGAGGTGCCGGTCGACCGGGTCCTCGAGAACCCGCCGGCCGACGCCTACGTCGTCACCCTCGACTACGGCCCGGACCACGACAAGGTCGACCCGTTCGACTTCGTCGCCCGCGCCGCCCAGGACAAGGCCAACGACCACGGCGAAGGGCACTACCTGCACCCGATCGTCCGGCACTACCGCCGCGGCGAGCTGGTCGCCACCCACCACGTCACCGAGAACCTCGAGAACGAGTGGGACAAAGAGGTGCACGTCGAGCCGCTGACCGCCTTCTTCACGCGGGAGCTCTGATGCGCACGGTCGCGGAGTTGGAGGCGGCGGCCCGCGAGCGTCTCGACCCGGCGCACTACGACTACTTCGCGGGCGGCGCGCAGGACGAGATCACCCTGCGCGAGAACGAAGAAGCGTACCGGCGCCTGCGCCTGGTCCCCCGGGTGCTGCGCGGCAGCGACAAACGGGACCTGAGCATCGAGCTGCTCGGGACGCCGTCCTCGATGCCGATCCTCGTCGCGCCCACGGCGTTCCACCGGCTCGCGCACCCCGACGGCGAGCTCGCCACCGCGCGGGCCGCGGCGCGGGCGGGCACGATCATGATCGTCAGCATGGCCTCGACCACGGCCATCGAGGACGTCGCCGCGGCCGCCCGGGAGGTCGCGCCGGACCCGGGCCTGTGGTTCCAGCTCTACCTGCAGCCGGACCTGGAGTTCACCGAGGCGATCGTGCGGCGCGCCGAAGCCGCGGGGGTGAAGGCGTTCGTCGTCACCGTCGACTCGCCCGTGCTCGGCCGCCGCGAACGCGACGACCGCAACGCCTTCCACGACCTGCCGGCCGGCCTGTTCGTCGAGAACCTCCGCAACATCGGCGAAAACCGCAGCGGCGGAAACACCAGCCACGTCCGCGAGATCGTCATGTCGGCCGGGCTGAACTGGGACCACATCGCGTGGCTGCGGTCGAAGACCAAGCTGCCCGTGCTGATCAAGGGCGTCCTCCACGCCGAGGACGCGCGGCTCGCCGTGCACCACGGCGTCGCCGGCCTCGTCGTGTCCAACCACGGCGGCCGCCAGCTCGACACCGTGCCCGCCACCATCGACGTGCTCCCCGAGATCGCCGCGGCCGTCGGGGGTGCGCTGCCGGTCCTGCTCGACGGCGGGATCCGCCGCGGCACCGACGTCGTCAAGGCGCTCGCCCTCGGCGCGGACGCGGTCGGCGTCGGCCGCCCGGTCGTGTGGGGGCTGGCCGCGGGCGGCCGCGAAGGCGTCTCCGAGGTGCTGGAGATGCTGCGGGCCGACTTCGACCAGGCCCTGGCGCTGTGCGGCGGGCGGCACCCGGCCGACCTCACCCCCGACCAGGTGCGGCGGTGATCGGCAAGGCGGCCGCCGTCGTGGCGGTCCTGTCCGCGCCGGCCTGGCTGCCGCGGCGGGTCGTGGCGCTGCGGATGAAGATCTTCGCGCTGGTCAACGGCCAGGACGCGGTGACGATCCCGGGCCCGCAGGTCGGCGTCGGCGACTTCAAGCGCGTCTACGCCGACCCCGCCGCGAACGGCCGCAGCCGCGGCGCCGCGCTGTCGGACCTGTTCTGGTACTGGCTCGCGCCCGGCCCGCAGGTGCACCAGGAACACCTCGAGGCCGGCCCGCGCTACGACGAGGTCGCCAAGTGCACCCGGCACATCCTCGTCCGGTCCAAAAAGGACTCCGAGGAGCTGGCCCGGCGGGTCGCCGCGCACGTGCTCGACGACCTCGAGCCGGGCCTGGTCCGGCTGCGCGACGCGATGATGCCGATCTGGGCCGAGCTGTACCACGAGCTGGTGTTCGAGGAGCCGTGCCCGCCGGAGGCGCGGGACCTGATCGTCGGGCACGCCGACGACGTGGTCTCGGCGCTGAAGTGCGTGCGCCCGCGGAACATGCGGCGCCGGGCCCGGCTGACGGAGTACCTGCGGCGGCGCCTCGGCGACGTCCCGCACCCGCTGCCGCCGTCCCTGACGCCGGAAGAGCAGGTGTACTACCTGCAGGGCACGTTCTTCAACACGGCCGTCGTGCAGATGTCCGAAGCGATGGCGCATCTGCTGATGATCATCGCCCGGTCCCCGGACACCCAGCGGCGGCTCGCCGAGCACCCGGAGGACATCGACGCCGTCATCGACGACGGCCTGCGCGCGTACCCGCTGTTCGGCATCGCGCACCGGATCTCCACCGCGGACATCGAGCTGGACGACCTCACCATCCCGGCCGGGACGGTGCTGTGCTTCAGCTACCCGGACTTCGCCGAGCAGGCCGCCAAGGAGGACTTCATCCCGTTCGGCGTCGCGCAGAACCGCGCCTGCCCGGCCCGCGGCCTCGCGCCGCCGACCATGCGGGTCGTGACGCAGGAAGTGCTGCGCCGCTTCAGCCTCGCCTCGACGGCCGCGCACACGCGCTCGATCCCCAACCGCGGCCCGGCCCTGCTCACCCCCCGAGGCGCCCGCCCGCGGCGCGCGGCCCTCGTGTGGCTCGGGGTCCGCGACCGCTGGGAAGACGTCTGGCGCAGCTTCGCCCAGCTCGTGTTCGGCACCTACATGGTCCTCGACGCCCGTCATCAAGCCCTGTGCTCGACCTACTTCGCCGGAGGCAACCGATGAGCCCGTCCGAAGCGGCACCGGTCTTCTTCCTCGCCGTCGTGGCGATCCTCGTGGTGGTCCGGCTGGTCTGCCTGGTCGCGGTCAAGCTCGGCCAGCCGCCGGTGGTCGGGGAGATGATCTCCGGGGTGCTGCTGGGGCCGTCGCTGCTCGGGTTGCTGCTGCCGGACGTGCAGGAGGCGCTGTTCCCGGACGGCATCCGCCCGCTGCTCTACGT
Organism: Amycolatopsis sp. NPDC003861; assembly: GCF_053605405.1. Taxonomy (NCBI): domain Bacteria; kingdom Bacillati; phylum Actinomycetota; class Actinomycetes; order Pseudonocardiales; family Pseudonocardiaceae; genus Amycolatopsis; species Amycolatopsis sp. NPDC003861. The sequence continues at coordinate 12,884 of NZ_JBSGJD010000095.1, read as the reverse complement.
CGGCGGCCAGATCGGCCTGGTCATCTACATGTTCGGCGCCGGCTACGAGTTCAACGTGGGCAGCATCCGGGACTCGCGGAAGTCGGTCGCGGCCATCTCCGCGGCCGGGACGCTGGTGCCGCTGGCGCTCGGCGTCGGCGTCGCGGTGGTCGGCACGACGTGGGTCGGCATCGGCAAGGAAGGGGTCTCCCCGGTGACGTCGGCGGCGTTCGTCGGCGTGGCGCTGGCGATCACGGCGTTCCCGATGCTGGCGCGGATCATCACCGAACGCGGCATCGCCGCCACGAAGTTCGGCTCGCTGGCCCTGGCCTGCGGCGCGCTGGACGACGTGCTGGCGTGGCTGCTGCTGGCGGTCGTCCTGGGCATGCACGCCGGGTCGGCCGGGCCGGTGGCGCTCGCGCTGGGCGGCGGGGTGCTCTTCGCCGGGCTGGTGTTCATCGTCGGCCGGCGGTTGCTGGCGAAGGTGATGAAGAGCGAGCGCATGGGGGTCGACCAGCGGGTGCTCGTCACCGCGATGACGTTGTTCGCCGCCGCCTGGTTCACCGACATGATCGGCCTCTACGCGGTGTTCGGCGCGTTCTGCGTCGGGATCGCGTTCCCCCGGACACCCGCCGCCGACGCCGTGCTCGCGAAGATCATGCCGATCGGCCGGATCGTGTTCCTGCCGCTGTTCTTCACCTACTCCGGCCTGAACACGCGGTTCGCGCTGCTCGCCGACCCGAAGCTGCTCGCCTTCGCGGTGCTGTGCGTGGCGGTCGCGATCATCGGCAAGCTGGGCGCGTCCTGGGGCGCGGCCCGGCTGGCGGGGGAGCCGCCGGCGATCGCCACGCGCGTCGGCGTGCTCGTCAACGCGCGCGGGCTGATGCAGTTGATCGCGCTCAACGTCGGGCTCGCCGCGGGGATCGTCTCGCCGGCGTTGTTCACGGTGCTGGTGCTCGTCGCCCTGGTCACCACGATCATGACCGCGCCGGTGCTGGCCTGGCTCGACCGGCGCGATGCCCGCAAGGGGAGCACCGAGGTACTCCTGACGGCCGAACCCGTGCCGATCACCGGGAAAAGTTGATTCTTCAAGTTCGGAAATAACTGTCAAGATGGATCGGTGCGCGACGGGGTGGCGAAGCCGAAGGTGCTGGTGGTCGAGGACGACCGGGAGCTGGCGGGCATGCTGGGGGAGCTGCTCGCCGACGAGGGCTACGAGACCGAGGCGGCCCACGACGGCCAGCGAGGTCTGCACCTCGGGCTCACCGGGCGGTACGACGTGATGGTCATCGACCGCCGGCTCCCGGTGCTCGACGGGCTGGAGCTGCTGCGGCGGCTGCGGGCCCGCGCGGTGACCACGCGGGTGCTGGTGCTCTCCGCGCTGGGGGAGGTGGCCGACCGCGTGGCGGGCCTCGACGCCGGCGCGGACGACTACCTCGTCAAGCCGTTCGAGGCCGAGGAGCTGCTCGCGCGGCTGCGCGCGCTGGGGCGCCGAGACCTCGACGGCGCCGAGTGCCTGCCGCTCGGCACGGCGGCGCTGGACCTGCAGCGCCACGAGGTCGTGCTGCCGCGCGGGGAGCGGATCACGCTCTCCGGGCGGGAGTTCGAACTGCTGCGGACGCTGGCCCAGCGGCCCAAGGCGATCCACCCGCGGGCGGCGTTGCGCACGCGCGTGTTCGCCGACTCGACCGGTGAGTCCATTGTGGACACATACGTGTACTACCTGCGGCGCAAGCTCGGCCGGGACGCCGTGCGGACCGTGCACGGCCTGGGGTACCAGATCGGCGTGGTATGAGCCCGGAACCCGAGGCGCGGGCCCTGCGGCGGGCGCGGTGGGCGATCACCGCGCAGATCGCCGTGGTGGTGTCGCTCCTCGTGGCCGTCGCGGGCGCGATCGCGTACGGGATCCTGCTCTCGAGCCAGCACGCCGACGCCGACCGCCTGCTGGCCAGGACCATCCAGCTCGGCCCCGGCACGACCCCGCCCGGCTGCGTCTGGCTGTTCACCCCGAGCGCGCACGCGCCCGCGGGCCCGCCGCCGGCGGGGATGCCGTTGCCCTCGCTGGCCGCGATGGTGCCATCGCCGGGTGACGTCCACACCGAACGGCGCGCGATCGGCGAGATGACTTACACGCTCCGCGCGGAGAACCGCGGCGGCGTCGTCTCCCAGGCGTTCTTCGAGGAGCGGTACCAGATCCAGGACCGGGCGTCGCTGGTGTTCGGGCTCTTCGTCGCCGAGGGGCTCGCGCTGCTGGCGGCCCTGGGGTGCGGGCGCGTGCTGGCCCGCCGGGCGATCCGGCCGCTGGAGGACGCGTTGCGGCGGCAACGGACGTTCGTCGCGGACGCGTCCCACGAGCTCCGGGCGCCGCTGACCCGGCTGCACACGCGCGCGCAGCTGCTCGCCCGGCGCTCGTCCGGCCGCGACGCGGTGGACCTCGACCAGCTGGTCCGCGGCACGCGGGAACTCGGCGAAGTCGTCGAGGACCTGCTGTTGTCGGCGCAGGCGTGCGGCGAACGGCCGTCGCTGGAACTGGTCGAGCTGGGCGTGCTGGCCGAGGAGGCGGTGGCGGCGGAGGCAGTGCGCGCGTCGGAGGGTCAGGTCCAACTGGCGGTGAAGCGTGAGCGGCGGCCGTACGTCGTCCAGGGCGTGCCGACGGCGTTGCGTCGCGTGCTGTCGGCGTTGCTGGACAACGCGCTCGGCCACACCCCACCGGGCGGCTCGATCGAGGTCTGGCTCGGCGTCCCCGACGAGCGGCACGTGGAGCTACGCGTCCGCGACACGGGCGTAGGCTTCCCGGCCGCCGACGCGGACCGCATCTTCGAGCGCTTCGCCCGAGGCTCCGACGGCGACGGCCGCCGCTTCGGCCTCGGCCTGGCCTTGGTCCGCGAAGTGGTGACGGGCCACGGAGGCACCATCGCGGCCGCCGCCCGCCCCGGCGCCGGAGCCACGTTCACCCTCCGCCTCCTCCGCGCCGACCCCTCGTGACCAGCCCCGGAACTCGCGTGATCAGACCCGTATCCCACGTGATCGAAGCCGGAACTCGCGTGATTGAAGAGTTCCGGCTTCGATCACGCGAGTTCCGGCTCCAGTCACGCGAGTTGCGGGTCTGATCACGCGGGTTTCGGGAGGGCGAAGCGGATTTGGCGGGCCAGGGCCGGGTCGAGGTGGTCGCATACGGCCTCGATTTCCGCGCGTAGCCCGGGCGGCGGGGTCGTATAGATGCCCGCCATGTGCTGACGGCAGGCGTGGAGGTCCTGGTGGGCGTCGGCGGCCAGGTCCGGGTCGGCCAGCAGGGTGAGGTCCGTGTGCAGGCGCCGCCAGGTGTCGCGGTCGCGGAGGAGGGCCGCGGCCACCCGTCGCGTGTGGACCGGCCGGGCGGGGGCCAGGAGGTCCTGCAGCGTGGGGACGTCGACCAGGGCGGGCTTGCCGCGCAGGAACGCCACCACCTCGCGGGTCACCGACGGCGACGGGTCCGTCAGCAGCGGACGCACCGCCGACCCAGGCGCGATCCGGCGCAGGCCGCGGACGGCCGCCCGGCGGAACCTGGGACGCTCGTCGGCGAGGTGACGTTCGAGCAGCGCAGCGTCGGCGGCCACACCCGTCTCGCCGAGCCCCGCGAGCACGCCGAACGACACCGGCAGCGCGCGGTAGTGCGCCGCCGGGTCGCCGCCCGCCTTCAGGACCAACGCCTGCGCCATCGACCGGACCGCCGACGACCGGTCCGCCAGGTGGGCGACGGCGGCATCGGGACCCAACAACGTCAACGCCCGCATCCGGACCTTCGGCACCCCCGAAACCAGCAGATCCGAGACGCACTCGCCGCGGTCGAGCAGTGCGTTGCCGCAGATCCCCCGGACCACGAAGTCGGCGTCGGACACAGCGATGCCGAGCAGCCGCGAGCTCGGCAGCAACCCGGTCGCCTCCGCGTGGACCCACCGGCGGGTCTCCCGGTCCTCGAGCGCCAGCGCGTCGTCGACCAGCCGCGGGGTCAGCGCCCGCCGGAAGAGCGTGGTCATCCAGTCGTCGACGGCCCGCCGCCGCAGCACGCCGATCAGCGGCAGCATCGCCCGGAAGGCCGGTTCGTCCAGTTTGGACAGAGCGGCCGGCCGGGCGAGTTCCCGGACCGGCCGCACCCAGTCGACGCACCGGACCAGGAGCAGCGGCAGTGCCTCGGGATCCGTGCTCCACTGCCGCACATCCCGGTAGCTGATCATCGGTCTCCCCTCCCGGCGCCCAGGATGCCCCGGGCCCCGGAGGGGAGGCGAACCGATTTACGCCAGCAGCGCGCGCACCGCCGCCGGGGCGTCGGCGACCGCGACCGGGTTCTGCTCCCGCGTCGCCAGGCTGCGGACCGTCACGTTCCCCGCCGCCCAGTCCTCCTGGCCGACGATCACCACCGCGGCCGCACCCGCCTTGTCCGCGCGGGTCAGCTCCTTGCCCAGCTTGCGGTGCTCGATCGGCGTCGACGTCCGCAGGCCGGCGCCGCGCAGGGACGCCGCCACCGAGCGGGCCGCGTCCGAGAGGTCCTCGGTCACCGGGATCACCATGACGTCGACCTCGCTGCGCGGGGCCGGGGTCAGGCCGTGCGTGTCGAGGAAGTCGATCAGCGTGACGTCGCCCATGCCGAACCCGATGCCCGGGATCTGCTGCGGGGTGAACATCGACGCCAGGTCGCTGTAGCGGCCGCCGCCGAAGAGGGCGCGGCGGTTCTCCGGCGAAGTGTCGAAGACCTCGAACACGGTCGACGTGTAGTACGCCAGCCCGCGCACGATCATCGGCTCGTACTTGACCAGCGAACCGGCCCCGCTGCGCAGCACGCGCACCAGGTTCGACTGCTCCAGCACCTCCGCCGGCAGCTCGTCCAGCAGCGCCTCGCCCGCGTCGAGCGTCTCCGCCAGCTTCTCGAACTGCTTGTCCGAGAGCCCGATCTCGCCGGCGCTCTCGGCCAGCTTCTCGCGCGGGTACTTCTCCCAGCGGTCGACGAGCGCGAACACCTGGCTCAGGTGGTCCGCCGACACCCCGGCGACGTCGGTGAGCGCCGACGTCAGCAGGTTCCGGTCGTTGACGCGCAGCACGAACATGTCCGGCGTCGCGCCCAGCGCGGCCATCATGTCGTGCACCAGCTCGAAGATTTCGATCTCGCAGTTGGCGCTGTCCGAGCCGAAGATGTCCGCGTTGATCTGCCAGTGCTCACGCACGCGGCCGCGCTGCGGCGCTTCGTACCGGTGGCAGTTCGGGTGGCTGTACCAACGGACCGGGAACGACAGCGACTTCGCGCTCCCGGCGATCATCCGCGCCACCGACGGCGTCATCTCCGGCCGCAGCGCCAGCCGCCGCCCGCCCTTGTCGGTCAGGGTGTACAGCTGCTTGTCCGCGAGCTCCTGCCCGGACTTCCGCTCGTAGATCTCGGCCGACTCGAGGATCGGGCCGTCGTAGCGGAGGAAACCGCGGCGCTCGAGGACGTCGTAGAGATGACCGAACACCTGGGTACGCACGGACATTTCGGCGGGCAGGAAGTCCCGGGTCCCCTTGTAGGGCGCGGTCGGCAGGTATTCAGGCACGTCACCAGCTTAACGACCGGCACTCAGGCGAAAGCGACCCCGTATGCGGTGAGCAGCACGGCCGCGGCCAGGAGCACCGCGCCCGCGGACGTCACGCGCCCGCCGAGCTTGCCCCGGTTCGGCAGCAGGTGGAGGAAGAATCCACCCGATTGGGCGAGGATGCCGAGCAGCAGCAGGAAGCACGTGATCCACAACGCCGGGTCGGACAGCGTCGTGCGGCTCAGGATCTGCAGCGCGACCAGGGCGAGGACCAGCAGGACGCCGGCGTGCGCGTGGCCGGCCCGGAACATCGCGCGCTGGTGCTCGGTCAGCTTGCGGTCGCGCAGGACGCCCATCAGCGCGTAGCCGCCGTACATCACGGTCGGCAGGGAGACCAGCGCGATCACCGTGAACAGCTGGGTCGGTCCGTGCATCGGGGAGCTCCTTCGAGGTGGGGTAGCGCAACAGTAACACTGTTTTAAAACGCTGTCACCAAACTGGGCATTCCCCGATCGGGGAACTAGGCGATGCGGCCCTGGGCCAGCACCAGCACAGGGTTGCGGAGCGCGGCCAGCGACGCGAGCGGGTTGCCTTCGACGACCAGGACGTCCGCCGCCAGCCCGGGCTCGAGGCGGCCGGTCAAGCCGCCGAGGCCCAGGCCGGCCGCGCTGTCCTCGGTCGCGATCTCCAGGATCCGGCGCCGGGAAAAGCCCAGCCACTCGTACAGCTCGAGCGCGCCGGCCGGGTCGTCGAACACCGAGCCGGCCAGGCCCGCGTCCGTTCCGGCGAGCAGGCGGACGCCCTGCTCCTCGAGCCACGGCAGCCGGCCGTACATCGCCTGCCCGAGCTCGTCGCCGAGCCGCTCGACGATCGTCCGCCAGTTGCGGCTGCTCGTCGAGCACGCCGAGATGCCTTCGGCGGCCATCCGCTTCGCCACGGGTGCGCGCCGGTCGAACGAGCGCGGCCCGGTCATGAAGCTGCAGTGCTCGACCGTCGAGACCCCGGCGTCGACGGCGGCCTCGATCGCGTCGGCGCCGTGGGCGTGCGCGGCGACCGGCAATCCGTGCGACGCGGCGTGTTCGGTGACCACGCGCAGCTGACGGGCGTCGAACTGCGACTCCCACATGTCATCGCCGCCTTCGGTGATCTGGCCGCCGCTGGCCATCACCTTGATCACGTCCGCGCCCGCCGCCGCGTTCGCGTCGATCAGGGCGCGGATTTCGCTGTCGGAAGCCGTTTCGCCGCCGAAAAAGTGGCAGTGCCCGCCCGGCACGGTGATCGGCGGTCCCGACACCAGCAGCCGCGGCGCGGCAGAACCGTCGAACGAACGCCGGACGGCCGCGCCGAGGTGGTCCCGGTCCCCGAGGTCCCGCACGGTCGTGACGCCGCTGCGCAGCATCGCCGTCAGCCGCGAGCGCGCGCCGTCCAGGAGGTCTTCGCTCGCGGAGAAGTGGGCCAGCATCTCGCGGGAGGCGTCGAACGCCAGGTGCACGTGGACGTTGAACAGCCCGGCGAGCGCGGTCCCGGTGGGGAAGTCGTGCCGGGCCGCGTCGGGAGCGGCCTGCGGGACGACGTCCGCGCGCGGGCCCGCCGCGACGATCACGCCGTCGCGCACTAGCACCGCGCCGTCTTCGACCGGGGTGGCGGGCCGCGGCAGCACCCGGCCGGCGGTGATCAGGGTGTCCACGTCACTTCCCGTTCGTCATCGCGGCCGACAGCGCGAGCAGCGGCCGGACGTCGGATTCGATGTCGTCGGCCCCGGCGGGCAGGACCTGCTTGGCGCGGCCGTCGCTGGCCTCGCCGTCCGCGTGCCGCCGCAGCGCCGTCTTCAGCGCGGCCGCCGCGGCCCCGGGATCGGCCGCGACGACTTCGCCGAAGTCCGCGTCCAGGTACGGCGACAGCTGCACCAGGCCGTCCCGGATCTCGATCACCCGGCGGTAGTGCACGCGGTGGATGCCGCGCGGGGAGAGCCGGTCGCCGCGGCGCGGCGGGGTCCGCAGGACGATGCTCGGGAACGCCTCGACCAGCACTGTCCACAACGGAGCCAGGGCCTCGTGTTCGCGCCGGTGCTGGCGGCGGCGCCGCAACGCCGAAACCCGCGCCCGCAACCCCGGGTAGGTGACGCCGGCCAGGAACAGCATCCCGCCGATCACCACGAACGGCACGCCGAGCAGCAGCAGGACCTTGACGACCGGGCCGAACACCCACGCCACCACGATGTACAGCGCGCGGAAGACGCTGCCGACGGCCGCGCTCGCCATGCCGATCGCGCCCAGCCGCAACCCGATCCGCAGATCCCGGTCGGCCACCCGCAGATACCGCACGATCCAGGCCGTGCAGGCGATGAGACCGTAGATCAGGTACAGCCCGGCGCCGAGGTAGAAGACCGCGACACCGCTGTCGTGGATCGTCGACGGCCCCAGCGGCAGGCCGCGCAGCTCCGGCCGCGTCAGGTCCATCGCGACGATCATCAGCACGATCGCCGCGGCCAGCGGGACCAGTTCGGCGACCACCCGGCGGTATCGGCGGGGGCCCAGCGCCGAGCCGAGGAAGAAGATCACCAGCGCGCAGATCCCGCACGCCAGCAGCGCGTTGTTCGCCACCCGCGCCGCACCGCGGCCCAGCAGCGCGTCGACGTCGTCGGAGAGCTCCGGCTGCTGCAGAAGGAACGCCGCCGCGAACCCGGCCACGCACGCGGTGACGGCCCAGTTCGGCACGGTCGGCGCGCGCGTCACCTGGTAGATCCGCCACGCGAGCGCAGCGGCGAACAGCACCAGCGCGATCAAGTTCACGGGGCTGAAAAGTGTGCTCACAACCACCCTTGGTGATCGCCGAGCGCCCCCTGGATCCGGCGGAGATCCCGGTCCGCAGCGCGCCGCGGGATCGTGTAGTTCAGGACCGACGCCCACTCGAGGATGATGGTCGCGACGGTCTCGGCTTCCCACTCGTGCGCGTCATCGTAGGACGAGCGGCGCAGGGCGCGGTGTACGGCATCCGGGTCGAGATCGGTGGCCGGGCCGCGCAGGAAGTCCGCCGGCTCGGCGTCGCCGTGCGGGTGGTGGTCGGCCAGCATGTGCCCGAGCTCGTGCAGGATGATGTGGTCCTGGTGGGATTTCGTGGTTTCGGCCTGGTAGAAGATGTAGTCCGCGGACGACGTCGCGATCCAGCAGCCGAACGGGCCCGGCACTTCGAGTGGGTACGCCAGCAGCCGGATCGGTTTCCCGCGCCGCTCGCCCAGCCGCGCGCACAGCACCTCGACGTCCAGCGGCGGCCCGATGTCCAGGTCCTTGAGCAGCTTCCGGCAGCGGCGGCGCAGCTCGCGTTCCTTCATCGCAGCGCGCTTCCCGGGCCCCGGTCTTCCGGGTTCCGGCCTTCGCGTTCGGCCCGCTCGTAGCGCTCGACGAGCTCCAGCAGGTCCATCACCTGCCGGCGGCCCTGCGGCGACAGCTCCTGGGCCCGCATCGCCATCAGCTGCGCCTCGCCCGCCGGCGGCGCGGCTGACTCTTCGTCGAAGAAGTACGTCACCGGCACGCTGAACAGCCTCGCCAGCGCCTCGACGTAGTGGATCTTCGGGTTGACCCGCTTGCCGGTGGCGAGCTGCTGCAGGTAGGCGGGCGACATCGCCGGGCCGCCCGCGCGCTCGACGGCGGCGGAGATTTCCCGGTAACTGTGCGGTGCGCGCCCGTCCAGCCGAGCCGCCTCGATCAGGGCGCTCAGGCGCTCCGCGAAGGTGCGTTCCCGTGCCATCTCCACCCCCTGGGAATCCAGCCGCGGAAATTCTAACCGCAGAACCACTGTACGCACATGTTGACAGCCATCGTATGCAGTGGTTTACAGTTGGCAAGCCTCTCGCCTGGCTCTCCGTGCCCTGGGGGTGCACGGAACGGCTCAGGCGAGAGGTTGTCGTGCCTTCGACTCGTCATGATCGCACCGTCTGTAGTACGCTTCAGGGGTCAAGGTTGATCGCCCTCGGGCGAACCCTTGGCCACGGCCTGTTGCCGGAGGTCGACCCCCAGGGCTTCCGGTGACAGGCCCCTTTATTTTCCTCAGTCCATCAGGCCGGCGGCCAGCATGCCGCCCAATTCGGTGCACGCTTCCAGGGTCTTCCGGTCCGGATCACCGGTTGCGGTGACCGGTTCCGCCGCTTTGGCCCAGGCCAACCCCGTCGTGATGGCCAGCAGTTGCCGTTCGGTGCCCGAAATGTCGCTATTGCCGTGAATCCAATACCCGAACGGGCGACCTCGCGTCTCGTCCAGGCACGGGTAGTAAATCGTGTCGAAAAAGTGCTTCAACGCGCCGCTCATGCTGCCGAGGTTCGCCGGCGTGCCCAGCAGGTAGCCGTCCGCTTCGAGGACGTCGGTGGCGGTGGCCGCCAGCGCCGCGCGACGGACCACCTCCACTCCTTCGATGTCCGGGTGCGTCGCGCCCGCGACGACCGCCTCGAACAAAGCCTGCATCGACGGCGACGGCGTGTGGTGCACGATCAGCAGCCTCGGCATCAGGCGAGCAGCTCCTCGACGTCGGTCCGCAACGCCGTCAGCCGCTCCCGCGCCACGTCGTGCTCGCCCGCCACCACCTGCAGGTACGCCTTCAGCTTCGGCTCGGTCCCGGACGGCCGTACGACCACGCGCACACCGTCGCCGGTCAGCCGCACGACATCGGCGTCCGGCAGCAGGTCTTCGAGGGTGACCTCGACGCCGCCGAGCTGGGCCGGCGGCGTGGCCCGCACCTTCGCCATCAGCTGCTCGCGGACGGCGAGATCGGTGACCCGCAGCGAAACCTGGTCGGTCAGGTGGACGCCGTGGCGCCGGGACAGCTCGTCGAGCACGTCCAGCGGCGTGCGGCCCTGCGCCTTGAGCTGGGCGGCGAGCCCCGCGGCCAGCGTCGCGGCGGCGATGCCGTCCTTGTCGCGCACGAAACCCGGGTTCACGCACAGCCCGAGCGCCTCTTCGTAGGCGAACACCAGCCCTTCGCCGGCCCGCACCAGCCACTTGAAGCCGGTCAGCGTCTCGGCGTACCGGGCCCCCTCGGCCTTCGCGATCTCGCCGAGCATCGACGACGAGACGATCGTGGTCGCCACCAGCGGGTCCGGCAGCACCGTGCGATCCACTGTGGACAGTACGTACGAGCCGAGCAGCACGCCGGTCTCGTCGCCGCGCAGCATCCGCCACTCGCCGGTCCGCTCGCGGACGCCGAGCGCGCACCGGTCGGCGTCCGGGTCGAGCGCGATCGCCAGGTCGGCGTCCACATCGGACGCCAGCGCCAGCAGCAGGTCGGTCGCGCCCGGCTCCTCCGGGTTCGGGAACGACACGGTCGGGAAGTCCGGGTCCGGCGCGGCCTGGGCCTCGACCAGGTGCAGGTCGGTGAACCCGGCCCGCTCGAACGCCGCGCGCAGCGTGTCGGCGCCGACGCCGTGCAACGCCGTCGCGGCCACCCGCACCGCGCGCTCGTGGCCCAGCGGCAGGGTCGCGACCTCGTCGAGGTAGCGGTCCAGCAGGTCGACGACCTCGGCGCCGGGGGCCCGCGGCACGTCGGCGGCGGACGGCGCGGCCTCGATGGCGCGCTCGATCTCGCCGTCCGACGGCGGGACGATCTGGCCGCCGGTGGCGTCGTAAAGCTTGTACCCGTTGTCCGCCGGGGGGTTGTGCGACGCGGTGATCTGGATCCCGGCCACCGCGCCGAGCCGGCCGACGGCGAACGCGAGCACCGGCGTCGGCAGCGGGCGGGGGAACACCTTGACGTCGAAGCCGGCCGCGGTCAGCACCTCGGCGGCGGCCGTCGCGAAAGCTTCCGAGCCGTGCCGCGCGTCGCGGCCGACGACGACCAGCGCGCCGGCGTGCCCGTGTGCCGTCAGCCACTGCGCGACCCCGGCCGTCGTCCGGGTGACGACGGCGACGTTCATCCCGTTGGGCCCGGCGCGCACCGGGCCGCGCAGGCCGGCGGTGCCGAACTCGAGGGGACCGGCCAGGCGGTCGGCCAGGTCCGCGGCGGCCTCGGGGTCGCTTCCGGCCTGGGCCAGGACGACCTCGAGCTCGGCGCGGGTGGCGGGGTCCGGATCGGCGGCGATCCAGCGGGAAGCGGCGTCACGCAGGGTGGAATCCGATGTCACCGCGACAGCCTACGGGCTATGGTCGGGTGGGTGCGCTTACTCTTCACCTCACTGGGGTCCTTCGGCCACACCTTCCCGCTCGTCCCGCTGGCGGTCGCCGCGCGCGAGGCGGGCCACGACGTCGTCTTCGCCACCTCGGAAGACTTCCTGCCACAACTGACGAAAGCCGGGCTCGAGACGGCGGCCGCCGGGCTCGCCATCAAGGACGCCTTCGGCCAGGCGTTCGGCCAGGTGTTCGGCGAAGCGGGCCCGCCCGGCCCACCGGGGGACATCCCGCGGGAGGTGCTCTTCCCGGTCGTCGCGAAGGTGTTCGGCGAGCTGATGCCGAAGCGGTTCCTCGCCGACCTGCTGCCGTTGTTCGAGCACGTCCGCCCCGAGCTGGTGGTCAGCGAAGCGGGCAATTCGGGCGGGACGTTCGCCGCGCTGAAGGCCGGGATCCCGGTGGTGGCGCACGGTTTCGGCCGCGTGTCGACCGGCGACCCGATGACCACGCAGATCCGCGACGCGATCCGCGTCCACGCCACCGAGCTGGGTATCGAGATGGGCGAGGACCTGGCGTTCGGCGGCCCGTTCGTCGACATCTGCCCGGAGTCGGTGCAGGACGCGGACTTCCTGGCCCGCACCCGCCGGGTACCGCTGCGCCCGGTCGGCTGGAGCGAGCCGGGCGAGCTGCCGAAGGGCGTGCTGGACAAGCGGCGTCCGCTGGTCTACCTGACGCTGGGCACGGCGATGGGCCACGCGGGCGTGCTCACCGAGGCGATCGCCGGTCTGTCCGGTTTGGACGTCGACGTCCTGGTCGCCACCGGCCCGTCGCTGCCCGAGGGCGCGCTGGGCGAGGTCCCGGAGAACGTCCGGCTCGAGGCGTGGGTGCCGCAGGCGGCCCTGCTCCCGCACGTCGACCTGGTGGTCCACCACGGCGGCAGCGGCACGACGCTCGGCGCGTTCGGCGCGGCCCTCCCGCAGCTGCTCCTCCCGCAGGGAGCGGACCAGTTCACCAACGCGGACGCGGTCCTCGCGGCCGGCGTCGGCGACCGCCTCCTAGGCGCCGAAGTCACCGCCGAGGCCGTCGCCACCAAGGCCCGCCACCTCCTCACGGACACCGCGGTCCGCGACGCGGCCCAGGCCCTGGCCACCGAAGTCGCGGCCATGCCCTCCCCGGCCGACGTCGCCGCCGAACTCCCCACCCTCGCCTAAAGCGCCCCAATGTGGCGTTGGTTGCGTCCAACGCACCCAATGTGGCGTTCGGTGCGTTGGAC